>JAQVGD010000138.1 GCA_028696945.1 Lutibacter sp. | reverse complement strand
CAACCAAGAAACAGTATGACCCATTCGTCTTTGTTCTTTCATAACTCAAAGATACAAAAGTGGGTAGCAACTGAAAGTCTTGCACTAAAAGTGCATAGTTTTAACTAACGAATGAGACCAATAAAAATTAAACAGATGAAACGAGCCATAACAAATTTTGATACACAGCAGAATGATTAATGGCGAACTGCATCTGTACCAACAAAAAAATAAAAATTAACAGATGAAACGAGCCATAACAAATTTTGATACACAGCAGAATGATTAATGGCGAACAGCATCTGTACCAATAAAAAAATAAAAATTAACAGATGAAACGAGCCATAACAAATTTTGATACACAGCAGAATGATTAATGGCGAACAGCATCTGTACCAATAAAAAAATAAAAATTAACAGATGAAATTTTCTTTTATGAACTTGTTGCCAAAACAACACTTCGGAAAGAATTCCTCTTTTCTTTTGCCTTTTGTCAAACAGGAAAGCACCGGATTTTAAGGCAGGTTTTCAACGAAATTTCTAATAATTGGAATGTTGTTAATGGCGGTAAGAATAATTTCGCCATGTTGTGGCGTAGTGGCCACCCCGCCCTGCGGGCACTCCTCCGCCAAAGGGGAATTTGATTTTAGTTTAGACAGATGGTTGAATATCACAGATGTTTTCATAGTATTTTTAACAATTTTAATTTCGAATATACAAATTTTGTCAATGATAAATGAAAAAACCGCCTAAATTAACTTTAGACGGTTTCCACATTTTAATTTTAAAACAACTTTACATTGCTAAATGCAACTTGCTATACCACTTTCAACAAAAAGTAACTTTTTTTGCCTCGTTGCAGCAATACAAATTTATTGGCGATTAAATCATTTGTGGTAATCACAAAATCTTCTTTTGCTTTTTCTTTGTTTACCGATATTGAATTTTCACTTAAAGCCCTGCGCACTTCGCCATTCGATTTAAGAAAACCATAATCTGCAAATGCAGCAACAATTCCCAATCCGTTTTCAATGGAAGAACGTTCAATTTCTGCTTGGGGAACTCCTTCAAAAACATCCAAGAATGTTTGTTCATCCAATGTTTTTAAGTCATCGGCAGTAGAATTTCCAAACAAAATATTTGAAGCTTTAATGGCATTTTCGTAGGCTTCTTTTCCGTGCGTCATAATGGTAACTTCTTCGCCAATTTTCTTTTGAAGAATGCGTAAATGAGGTGTTTTTTGATGTTCTGCAATTAAACTTTCAATGGTTTCCTTGTCTAAAAAGGTAAAAATTTTAATATAGCTTTCAGCATCCTCATCAGAACAGTTTAGCCAATATTGGTAATATTTGTAAGGTGATGTTCTGTTGGCGTCTAACCATACGTTTCCGCCAGCAGTTTTTCCAAATTTTGAGCCATCGGCTTTTGTAATTAATTTACAGGTTAATGCGTAGGCTTTTCCTTGTGCTTTTCTCCTGATTAATTCCGTTCCCGTTGTGATATTTCCCCATTGGTCGGAACCGCCCATTTGAAGTTTGCAGTCTTTTTCTTTGTATAAATGGTAAAAATCGTAGCCCTGAAACAATTGGTAGGTAAATTCAGTAAAACTCATTCCTGTTTGAGAATCAGGATCAAAGCGTTTTTTTACCGAATCTTTCGCCATCATATAATTAACGGTAATGTGTTTTCCAACATCACGAACAAATTCAATCAATGAAATTTTTTTCATCCAATCGTAATTGTTTACCAATTGTGCTGCATTTTCAATAGTGCTATCGAAATTTAAAAAACGTTCCAGCTGTGCTTTTACACCTGCAACATTTTTAGCCAAAGTTTCCTCGTCCAACAAATTGCGCTCTTCCGATTTTCCAGATGGATCGCCCACCATTCCTGTGGCGCCGCCAACCAAAGCGATCGGATTGTGACCTGCGTGTTGAAAATGCATCAGCAAAATAATAGGTACCAAGCTTCCAATATGTAAGGAATCGGCTGTTGGGTCAAATCCAATATATCCCGTTGTTTTATTTTTCAGTAAATATTCTTCAGTTTCAGGCATTATATCGTGTAACATACCTCTCCAACGCAGTTCTTCAACAAAATTCATCATCAAATTTTTAAATTTCAGCAAAGATAAAATTTTACTTGTTAGTTATTGCTTTTGTGATTGGTTTTTTAAAACGATGTTTTGCGTGGTAAAAACAAACATTTTTTATACTTTCGTTGTATGATTTTAGTTACCGGAGGAACAGGTTTGGTGGGTTCGCATTTGTTGTATCAACTTTCTTTGGAAAATGATGCGATTAAAGCGATTCATAGGAAAAACAGTGATTTACTTGCGGTAAAAAATGTATTTCAATATTTTTCTGCGGATTATGAGTTGCTTTTTCAAAAAATTAAATGGGTAGAAGCCGATATTACCGATATTATTTCGTTGGAAGAAGCTTTTAAAAATGTAAAGGAAGTTTATCATTGTGCGGCTTTGGTTTCTTTTAATTCGAAGGATTACCGAGCTATGTGCGAAATTAATATTGAAGGCACTTCCAATATTGTAAATTTTTGTATTGCAAACAAACTTAAAAAATTATGTTTTGTAAGTTCTATTGCCACTATTGAAAAATCGGTTTCTAATAAATTCACGAGTGAAGCTGATGAGTGGAATATGGAGAAAGGAAGCTATGGTTATGCAATGACAAAATACGAAGCTGAAATGGAAGTTTGGCGCGCTTCGCAAGAAGGCGTTCCCATTGTGATTGTAAATCCGGGGGTTATATTGGGCGCCGGATTTTGGCACCAAGGAACTGGGGCAATGTTTTCCAAAATTAATAGTGGATTCCCCTTTTATTCTGAAGGAGTTACAGGTTTTGTTTCTGTAAATGATGTGGTAAAAGCGATGCTATTGCTTATGAAAAGCGGTATTGTAAACGAACGTTACATTTTAGTGTCAGAAAACAGTAGTTTTAAAGAAGTGTTTTACCAGATAGCGAAGAATTTCGGAAAGAAGCCACCTTCCATAAAAGTCACAAAATTGATGAGTGCCATTGGTTGGCGACTTGAAAAATTAAAGTCTGTTTTCACCAATATCCCAGCAACACTAACCAAACATGCCACAAAATCTATTCACGAAAAACGGTATTATTCTTCAGAAAAAGTTCAAAAGGATTTTAATTTTAATTTTGAATCTATTTCTGAAACAATTAAAAATATTTGTGGGCTTTATAAGAAGGAGTTTAAATAAACACTTATTTTACGGAATCAATCCTCTGTAGTTCTTTTGGTTTTTTTCTGAAATTTTGCTTGAGATTTTTTATAGAGTCACTTTTTAGAGAATCCTGTAATTTAATCTCATTGTCTAATTTTTCTTTAATTGCCTTAAGGCGTTGGTCAACTTTTTTCAGGATTTTCTCGTAGTCGTCTATTTTTGAAGTATAGTAGTAATTACTTTCTTTAAAACGCGTGCTGTCGATTCCGTATTTTTCAAAAACCAAAGGGAAATAATTCACATTACGTTCAAGATCGATGTTTTTAATATTTTCGGCACCAGATGCGATAAGCATATCCGTCAGCAAATCCACCATTTGATTCTTAGAAATCAAATGATTGGGCTTTTTAATAATGGTATTGCTGGTGCAAGCCATAAAAAAAACACTTAGAAAAAAGAGGTAACTAATTTTCTTCATCTGTTGAACTTTCAGTCTATTGTTTTGAGATCTTCCGACTTCCGCCTTCGGTCTTCCGACTTCCGTCTTCGGTCTTCGGTCTTCCGTCTTCCTCATCTGTTAAACAACAATCTTTTGCCTTTATTGCCATCATTAAATTTACCGTTACTATACACCAAATGGCCATTTACAAATGTATGGGTAATTTTTGAGTAAAAAGTGGTTCCTTCAAAAGGAGACCAGCCGCATTTGTATAAAATATTGTCTTTAGTAACCGTCCATGGCGAAGAGATATCAACTAAAACGAGGTCTGCGTAATACCCTTTTTTGATAAATCCTCTTTTTTCAATTTTGAAAATTTTTGCTGGATTGTGGCACATTTTTTCGATTATTTTTTCAAGGGATATTTGCCCTTGTGTAAACATTTTTAACATAGCAGGTAAAGCATGTTGCACCATTGGCCCACCGCTTGGCGCTTTTGTATAAACCTGTTCTTTTTCCTCTTTTGTATGTGGTGCGTGGTCTGTAGCAATAACATCAATTTTGTTATCGAGCAATGCTTTTAGCAAACCTTCTTTGTCGTTGGCTGTTTTTATGGCGGGATTCCATTTTATAAGATTTCCCTTGCTTTCATAATCACTTTCGTCAAACCATAAATGATGCACGCAAACTTCTGCGGTAATTTGTTTTTTTTCTACAGGTTCTTTATGGGAAAAAAGCTCGACTTCTTTGGCTGTTGATAAATGAAAAACATGCAAACGCGCACCCGTTTTTTTTGCCAGTTTAATTGCTTTTGATGATGAGATGTAGCAAGCTTCTTCGCTTCTTATTTTTGGATGAAATTTTATGGGAATATCATCTCCATATTCTTTCAGATAGGTTTCTAAATTGGTTTTTATGGTTGCTTCATCCTCACAATGAACTGCAATAAGCATTTTTGTGGAAGAAAATATTTTCTCTAAAACTTTTTCGTCATCAACCAGCATATTTCCGGTTGAAGAACCTAAAAACAATTTAATTCCTGCAACATTGGCTGGATTTGTTTTTAACAATTCCTCTAAATTATCATTGGTGCCACCAAACATAAATGAATAGTTGGCATAAGATGTTTTGGCAGCAGTTTCAAATTTTTGCTCCAACAATTCCTGTGTGATGGCTTGCGGTACTGTATTTGGCATCTCTATAAATGATGTGATGCCTCCAGCAATGGCTGCTTTACTTTCAGTTTCAATAGTTCCTTTATGGGTTAAACCGGGTTCACGAAAGTGGACTTGGTCATCTATTAGTCCGGGAATTAAATATTTTCCTTCAGCATCAACAATAGTGGTGTCTGCAGATTTGGGGCTAATGGAAGTGTCTATATCCACAATAAATTCACCATCTATAAGCACATCACCATCAAATATTTCACCTTCGTTTACTATACGGGCATTTTTAATAAGCACTAAACTCATATTCTTCTTCTTTTATTTTGGCAGTCTTTCCAAGCGCATTTTTATGACACCAAAAACGGCTTCAGAAATTATGGAGCCACTCATTTTTGATGTTCCTTTTTTTCGGTCGGTAAAAATAATGGAAACTTCCTTATGTTTGAATTTTTTTTTCCACGCTTTAAATTTCATTTCTATCTGAAACGCATAACCCACAAACTTTATTTTATCCAATTCTATATTTTCCAAGACTTTGCGTTTATAGCATACAAACCCAGCGGTTGTGTCGTAAATGGGTATTTGAGTAATGAATCGTACATATTTAGAGGCAAAATAGGATAAAAACAAGCGTTTAAAATCCCAATTGATGACGTTAATTTTATTATTTAAATACCTCGAGCCTATTGAAAAATCGGCGCCATCCCCAGCACAAGCTTGATGCAATTTAATTAAATCATTTGGATTGTGGGAAAAATCGGCATCCATTTCAATAATATAATCGTATTTTTTAGAGATCGCCCACTTAAAACCATGAATGTAGGCCGTTCCCAAACCGCTTTTTTCTTTCCTGATTTCTAAAAATAAATTTGGAAATTCTTGTTGGATATTAGCTACAATATCGCCGGTTCCATCAGGAGAGCTGTCATCGACAACCAATATGTCGAATTGTTTTTTTTGGGAAAATACGGCTCTTATAATTGCCTCAATATTTTCTTTTTCGTTATAAGTTGGGATAATGACAAGCGTATTCGACATAAAATAAAATTACGAGGCAAAGATAAAACAAATTATCACTAATTTTGCGTTTAAATAATAACATACTTGATGTTTGAGGCAAAAGAAATAATACACCAAAATCACCATTGGGTTTCACTTGTTTTTTTGGCAATCCTTATTTTTTTAACACTGGCAAAAGTTTTGTATAAAGACAGGTTGCTTCATACAGCCATGCTATTTATCTCCAAGAAATACCTTTTTATTTATTTTGGTAAAGAAAAGAATGACATCTTAAATTTATTTCAATTTTTACTGTTTACGGTACAACTTCTGGCACTAGCCTTAATATTATATTTTGCAAATGATATTTGGCAGTTTTCCGCCAGGCTAAACGCACTTTATGGTTATTTATTGTTGGTTGCAGGCGTGGGTTTGTATTTTTGTTTTAGGTATTTAATTGGGCTTTTTTTGGCTGAAATATTCAATATAAAAAGCAAACATGGTAGGATTGTTTATGACAAGGTAAGTTATTTTAACAACCTAATATTGTGGATATTACCTTTATTAATGCTTAGTGCTTATGCCAACATTCATAAAGAATTATTTTTTAAAATCACATTTTTTGTCCTTGTTATTTTGTTAATTTTACGATACAGTTTAATCCTAGCAAATAATAAAAAGCTCATTATTAATAACTTATTTTATTTTATTTTGTACCTTTGCGCTTTAGAAATTGCACCTTTAGCGATTATTTTAAAATTAACAATTTAAAACAAAATTGACCTTTATGAAAGTGAAAACAATTTTGGTTTCTCAACCAACTCCAAAAACGGAAAACTCTCCTTATTTAGAATTATCGGAAAAACAAAAGGTTAAAATTGATTTTAGGCCATTTATTCATGTGGAAGGTGTTTCTGCAAAAGAAGTTAGAGCCCAAAAAATTGATTTAAATAATTATACTGCAATTATTTTGACCAGCAGAAATGCGGTTGATCACTTTTTTAGAATTTCTGAAGAAATGCGTTTTACGGTACCCGATGACATGAAATATTTTTGTGAGTCGGAAGCTGTAGCCTATTATTTACAAAAGTATGTGGTTTATCGCAAACGTAAAATTTATGTGGGCGAACGTGATTTTGTTGACTTGGTTAAAATTATTAAAAAATACAAGGATGAAAAGTTTTTATTACCTTCATCTGATAGATTAAAAGATATTGTGCCACAGACTTTAAATGAACTTAGTATTAACTGGGAACGCGGTATTTTTTATAAGACGATTATAAGCGACTTATCAGATTTAGAGAATGTGTTTTATGATGTTTTAGTGTTTTTTAGTCCGTCAGGAATAGAATCATTATTTCAAAATTTCCCAGATTTTAGGCAAAACAAAACGCGCATTGCGGTATTTGGCAATTCAACCATAAAAGCGGCGACTGATGCCGGTTTAAAATGTAACATTCATGCACCAACACCAGAATCTCCTTCGATGACCATGGCGTTGGAAAAATATATTATTGAGGCCAATAAAAAGCAACAGTACGATAAATAACATAGAAAAAACCGAGTTTCATCTCGGTTTTTTTATGAAAATAAGTTGGCAAATACATCTTCAACCTTTGTGACTTTAACCACTTTTATTTTGTGGTTAACGCTGCTAATTTTATTGAATTTTGAAATAAATATTTTATGGAATCCTAGCTTTTCAGCTTCCATAATGCGCTGCTCCACTCGGTTTACTGGACGAATTTCTCCTGTTAGCCCAATTTCGGCGGCAAAACAGAAATCCTGCGCAATCGGGACATCTTCATTGGAGGATAAAATGGCACATATTACCGCTAAATCAATGGCGGGATCATCAACTTTTATGCCTCCTGCAATATTCAAAAATACATCTTTTGCGCCCAATCTAAATCCAGCCCGTTTTTCTAAAACCGCCAAAAGCATGTTTAATCGTTTGGTGTCGTAACCAGTTGCAGAACGTTGTGGCGTGCCATAAACCGCGGTGCTTACCAATGCCTGCACTTCTATCATTAATGGCCGCATTCCTTCTAAAGTTGCAGCAATGGCGGTGCCACTTAAATCTTCTTCCTTTTGGGAAATTAAAATTTCAGAAGGATTTTCAACTTCGCGAAGTCCAAAAGATTGCATTTCATAAATACCGATTTCAGCAGTTGATCCAAATCGGTTTTTTTGTGCACGAACTATGCGGTATGCGTGATTTCTATCGCCTTCAAATTGCAGTACCACATCTACCATATGCTCTAAAACCTTAGGCCCTGCAATATTGCCATCTTTGGTGATATGTCCAATCAAAAGTACTGGTGTAGCAGTTTCTTTGGCAAACTTAATCAACTCAGCAGTGGTTTCCCTGATTTGTGAAATTGAGCCCGGGGAAGCATCAATATATTCGGTATAAAGTGTTTGTATAGAATCTATTACAACAACTTCCGGATTTACTTCTTCAATAGCCCTAAAAATATTTTGGGTATTTGTTTCTGTTAAAATTAGGCAATTGGTGTTTGAATTTTGAAGGCGTTCCGCACGCATTTTTATTTGTGATTGGCTTTCTTCTCCCGAAACATACAATACTTTTTTAGGCATTGTTAATGCAATTTGAAGCAGCAAAGTAGATTTTCCGATTCCGGGTTCGCCACCTAACAACAGCATAGATCCTTTTACCAAACCACCACCCAAAACCCTGTCCAGCTCATTATTTTTTGTAGAAATTCGATCTTCTTTGTCTAAAGCAATATCATTAATTTTTAATGCTTTATTGGTTTTTTTTGGAGCGGTGGATTGTTTCCAGTTTCTTTTTTCTTCAGCCTGAATCACTTCTTCCACAATGGTGTTCCATTCGTTGCAAGAGGTGCATTGCCCGAGCCATTTTGCATATTGAGCTCCACAATTCTGACAAAAAAATAAGGTTTTGGTTTTGGCCATTTTAAGTATTTATTGAAGAGGTAAATATAGGAAGAATAATGAGTTGTTTTATAATTAAATAGTGACTGAAGTTGGAAGTTAAATATTAAATATTAAAAGTTAAAAAATCGTAATCCCGATAGTTCCTAAAATCCGCATGTCTATGTTATAGTGTGTCATTTTTAAGAACTTGAGAATGGAAATACTCCTGTTCCTTGTTTTCGAGATATTGTTGAACTGCTTTCTATTTTTGATATGGGATTATTCTCGTTTTTGATGTTGAAAATGACCCT
>JAQVGD010000137.1 GCA_028696945.1 Lutibacter sp. | reverse complement strand
TAGATGCAAAAGATAAAGCACCTTCGCCAGCTGGCGCATTATTATCGAGTGTTTTAATGAATGTGGGTTTTGTTGGGATTTTTCGCTTTTATGAAATCATCGCACAAACCACGATTCATTCTTGGGCAAATAATATCATTATGGTTTCTGCCTTTCTTTCCATATTTATCGCGACGGTTTATATGATTAAAGTGAAAAATATTAAACGGATGTTTGCCTATTCAAGCATTGAACACATGGGAATTGTGATGCTTGGAATTGCGGCTGGAGGAATTGGCTATTATGCCGCCATATTGCATATCATACTTCATTCTTTTGTAAAATCGAGCCTGTTTTTTCAAATGGGACAGATTTATAGGATTTACAACAGCAAGAGTATTTACGATGTAGGGAATTACTTTAAATACAATCTTACCGGTGCCATGGTCATTTTTTTGGGCTTTATCTCCGTAACGGCAATGCCACCTTCGGGATTGTTTGTCAGCGAATTTTTAATTTTCCGATCCTTGTTTGAAGCCCATTATCTTTTTGTTCTTATTTTTGTTTTACTGTTGCTTACCATTATTATTTGGGCTTTTGGCAAAAATATATTTAAACTGTTATTTACACCTACAGTTGATTTTAAGGATGAAAATTTAGAACACATAAAACCGTATGAATCCATTTCACAATTTATTTTGTTGGGATTGGTTGTTTATCTCGGAATAAATCCGCCACTTCAAATGGTTGAATTGATCAATGAAGCCGTTAAAAATTTACCGCTATAGTTATGAACGCAATTTCTATTAAAAATAACCAGCAAATCCCTTTCGATTCAATTCCAATACTGGAATATGAACAATTTTTGAACTACAATACCTCATTGTTGCCTATTGACGACAATCATTGCGTAAATTATTACGGCATTCCGTATCAGGAAAAAATAAAACTTATCTGTTGTATTGCAAATGATAAAGTTGGGCTTATCAACATCTCCTCATGTGTTGTTGAACCTCAAACAACGCTTGAATCTTTTAGCCAGCACCATCTCGCCTTTGAAAAATTTGAAAGGGAAATCCACGAAAATTTCGGCATTCAATTTACCAATCATCCTTGGTTAAAGCCAGTTCGTTATCCAGTTAATCAGTCGAATAAAAACAACAGCATTTCCAATTATCCATTTTTTAAGATTGAAAGTGAAGAATTGCATGAAGTTGGTGTTGGCCCAATACATGCTGGCATTATTGAACCTGGTCATTTTCGATTTATTTGTAATGGAGAACAAATTCTTCATCTCGAAATTCAATTGGGTTATCAGCATCGAGGTATTGAAACCCTGTTTTTACAGAAGAAAAAATTGATTGAACTTCATACGCTTGCCGAAAATATTTCAGGAGATGCTGTTGTGGGGCATACCACGGCTTTTGCGAACTTATGGGAAACTTTATGCCAGCAAGAAACCGATGAGGATTTGCATTTTGCAAGAACACTTGCCTCAGAAATAGAGCGTGTCGCTATTCATACAGGCGATTTAAGTGGGATGTGCACCGATGTGGGTTACCAATTGGGCAGTTCCGTTTTCGGACGATTAAGAACGCCAATTATTAACTTCTTTCAGCAATGGTGCGGAAATCGTTTGGCAAAAAGTTTAATCCGTGCGGGAAAAAGCAATTTTCCTTTTACTGCGGAATTGGGAGAAATCCTGAAAGACGTGTTAGATAAATTTGAACCAGATTTTGAGGAAATGTGTGACAAAACTTTCAGTACTCCAACGGTTCTAGGAAGGTTTGAAAAAACAGGAATGGTACCACAAGAAATTGGGAAAAGTATTGGTTTGGTCGGAATGGCTGCGAGAATGGCAAACATAAACAGGGATATTAGAACTTCTCATCCATACAACCTTTACACAACTTTGGCCCATCAGCCAATTTTAAAACACCACGGAGATGTATATTCACGTGCCCAAATTAGAAGAAAGGAAGTGAAACAATCCATTGCCTATATTAGAAAATTAATTGCTGCGATTCCTTCTGAAAATTTAAACAAAAAACCGCTCTCTCAACCCACTCCAAATTCATTTGCACTGTCGTTGACTGAAGGTTGGCGGGGAGAAATTTGCCATTGTGCCATCACAGACTCAAATGGGGAATTGTTGCACTACAAAATAAAGGATCCTTCCTTTCACAATTGGTTGGCCGTGGCTTTGGCAGTTAGAAACAATGAAATTTCAGATTTTCCGATAAGCAATAAAAGTTTTAATTTTTCTTACTCAGGACACGATTTATAATTTCAAGCAAAATAACAATTATGATTAACAATTTAAAAATACTCGTCCATCAAGGAAAACAATATATTCCAGATGTTACCACGGTTGAAATTCCAGGAGTTTTTAGGGGAATACCCGTCATCAGCAATGAAAAAGTGGATGAAAAAGCACTTGAAGAAATTTGTCCGAGCAAAGCCATTTCCATAAATCCTGTCCAGATTGATTTGGGTAAATGTACTTTTTGTGGAGAATGTGCATTTGCTTTTCCCAATAAAATAAAATTCACTACAACCTATAAAATCGCAACCAACAGCCGAGAGAGATTGGTTGTGAAAGAAGGAGAAGAAAATCTCATCGTTCTTAATCCAGATTTAATTCGGAAAGAAATTAGCGACTATTTTAGCGGTTCCCTAAAACTGCGTCAGGTTTGTGCCGGAGGAGACGGAAGTTGTGAGTTGGAACTTGGTGCCAGTGGCAACGTCAACTTTGATATGGGCCGTTTTGGGATTGAATTTGTTGCTTCGCCACGCCATGCCGACGGCATTGTAATCACGGGGCCAATCACAAAAAATATGGCAGAACCACTGCAAATTTGCTATGATGCCATGCCAGAACCAAAAATTATTATTCTGGCAGGAACTGATGCCATCAGCGGAGGAATTTTTGCTGGAAGTCCAGCACTTAACAGAAGTTTTTTGGAAACACACCATGTAGATTTGTACATTCCAGGAAACCCTATTCACCCGCTAACTTTTATTAATGGTATTTTGGATTTGATAAGAAAGAGGTAAGGAAAATATCCTATAAACTCTAAAAATATACGCTAATTATTCACTCAGCAAAGTCTCCCGACTTCGAAGCCCGCTCTGCAAAGTCTCCCGACTTCGAAGCTGGAATCACTTATGAGATTGCATACCCAAATACAACCCGCTCTGCAAAGTCTCCCGACTTCGAAGCCCCGCTCTGCGAAGTCTCCTGACTTCGAAGCTGGAATCATTTATGAGATTGCATACCCAAATACAACCAGCTCTGCAAAGTCTCCCGACTTCGAAGCCCCGCTCTGCGAAGTCTCCCGACTTCGAAGCTGGAATCATTTATGAGATTGCATACCCAAATACAACCAGCTCTGCAAAGTCTCCTGACTTCGAAGCTGGAATCATTTATGAGATTGCATACCCAAATACAATCAAGCCTTTATTTAGTATTTTTTGTTAAATATAATTTTTTTTCATTGATGATGTGAGCAAAGCAATATTTTTATTTTTTTGATTGAGGCTGCGAAGTTGTATTTTAATCTTTCTCTTGATGAATGTATAAAAAAATGAACCTATAAAATATATGAAAAAGTTTTACCAAAAAATTACTGATACCTTAAATTACCAACGCAGTTAATAAAATTTAAATCATTTTATGTTTACATTAGCTAATTCTTATAACAACTCATAAAATGACACATTTCACTTTACTTTTTGCCAGTATTATAGGAGGTTTGGCGGTGGTTTTAAAAATCTTCTAAAACCTATATTCCATCTTCAAAAGCACCTGTCTTGGCAAAAGCCTGTATGCTGTTGTTGATACATTAATATCACTGATTGCATAACTTTTAAAAGTTTCAGTATTGAATAAATTTTTACCGGAAAGCGAAAAAGTCAATCTATTTTCTTTGATTACATATCTCGCATCTAAGTCAAGAAAATTATAGATATTATTTCCCTGATTAACGCTTCCAAAGTAATAGCGCTCCGTTTGAATTTTAAAATTTAATTTATTATTAAACACAAAAATCAAATCTAAAAAAGTAACATTGTCTGTAAATGAATTCACTATGGTGGTTTTTATTTCATTGGTTGTCCATTTTGTGCCAATATGGTAATTAAAAACCCCTTTAAAACCTGAGCGCAGTTCAATCCCATAATTATAATTGTTAGAGGTTACTTCCCTTAAATCAGAATTATTGACAATGTTCTTATAATTGTATTTTGAATATCCCAAATCCAATTTCAAGTTTGAGGACATCGCCTTAAAGTACCAATCAATATTAGCCGACATATTTAGCATTTCTCTGTCTTTTATAACGATTTTTTCAGCTAGTGAATAATTTTGAGTAATGAATGAATTTGTAGAGAAAAAATCATGGTTTTTATTATAAATGATTAAAGTATTGGCAAAAAACTTATCACTCCAATTTCCCAATTGATAATTTAAAAGTATAGAAGAGGCGTTTAGCTGATTAAATGCTCCTGTTCCTTTTGAAAAAGAACTAAATTCGGTTAAAATATAATTGCTGTAAACATCTAAAATAGTGGCATTTGTGGTATTATAAGAATAGGAACTTTGCACTTTGTTTTTTTGATTAATTTCCCAGTCAAAGCCAATTGAAGGATTCACAAAAAACGGCTGTTGCTTTGTTATGGTTTCAAATTCTAATTGGTTGAATAACTGATGGGTCTCCAATTTACCTGTTAGTGCCAAATTATCAATTTTTAAACGATACTTGGAATTGAAATATAAATCATTGGTCGAATAAATTGTGTTATTTTGATAATCTGTCGGCGTTTCAATAACTGAATTATTTTCTTTAAGAAACAGTATTGACAGCAAATTGTCTTTTCTGTATTGATTCCCAAATTTCAATTCCAATAAATTTCCGTTATCTTTTCTGTCTAACAAATGCGCTTCAAAACCTGCAAATTGAAGTTCATTTTCAATCATTTGTCCAACGTTGTTAACAGTATTGGTGTTTGGAAACAAATCTTGATAAAAGAACTTGTTAATATTGTAATTTTGAGGAGATTTTTCGTAAATATATCTGCCAGTAAATATCAAAGCCTTAGTGGGTTCAAACTTATTTGTAAAGATTATTTTTTGGTCGAAAAGTTCGTTTCTATTTATTAATCTTTCATTTGTTTCTGCTTCATTAAAAACTAAATCGCTTTTACTATTTTCTTCCTGATTGTTGTATTTACTTGAAATCTCAAGCATTTTGGTTTTAGAAATGTCATAGGTTACATCCACTTTGCCAAAACCGGTAAATCTTTTCTTCCTTAATTTATAATCTTCTGTATTGGTAAAAGTTGTTTCATTTATATAGTATGTTTCAATGCTATTTCTAAAAAAATCATTTTCATCCCAATTAAAGAAGCCCAATGTTTTCATTTTAACTTTATTGGAAAGCGTAAAAATCGCGTTTAAAGAAACCAATTCAGCATTGTTAAAATTGGTCCTTGATGCTTTAAAATTAGGCGTAAAGGAACTCAAATCCATCAATGAATAAGTACTTTGATTGTCGCCCACACTCGAAATTTCATCAAAACGAAATGGTCGAATGAGTTGGTTAATTTCACCAGTAACATCATCTCCAACATTGTTAAAATTGGATAAAAAATAGTATTTATTCTTTTTGCCGAAACTCATTAAATTACTTTGCGCTTCATAAGGTTTTTTAGTGCCTACGCCGTAACCCAAATTTAAATTCCCAAACCATTGCCTTTTGGCATCGGCTTTCAACTTAAGATTTAAGGCTACTTTATCGCTTTGTTCAACTCCTTTTAACAACTTATTATTTGAATATTTTTGTAAAATTTCAACTTGTTCAACAGGGTTAATCGGCATATTTTTAGTGAGTATTTTATATCCTTTTTCAAAAAAATCATCGCCATCAATCATTACTTTTTCAACTTCTTGGTTTCCTACTTTAATGGTACCTTCTGCACTCACCTGAATACCAGGAATGTTTTTTAGCAAATCTTCCACAACCTGCTCATTGCCTTTAAAAAAGGATTTAACGTTAAATACAATGGTGTCATTTTTTATGATGATCGGTTTGGTGGCGTTCACAATAACTTCATTCAATTCAAAAGGCATTTCTTTTAAAACAACATCCAAAACAATATTTTTTTCATTTTCTGGTATTTCGACAAGGATTATTTTCTTTTCAAAACCCATAGCAGATATAACCAAATTGAAGTTGCCCTTGTCATCGGTTTTTAATTCATAACTGCCACCTTCATTCGAAAAAGTATAGGATATAATATTATTTTTGAAGTTCTTTAGTAAAACGTTTGTAAAGGAAATCGCATTTTTTTTATCGTCCGATATTTTTCCAGTGATGCTTGTTTGGGAATAAGAAAGATTTGCGATAAAACAAGAAACAATCAACAGAAATAACTGGTTCATTTAAAATAATTTTATTATTAATTGAACTCAATTTACTTGTTTTCTTCGTTTTCCCATTCATATACATTTTCCAATGACTCATCAATAGAAATTATGAATGTAGCATCTCTTGTTTGCTTTGACATTAATTTTGCCGTAAAATTTTCAATTGCTTCTTTAGATGCTGTCACCCATTGTTGCTGGGTAAGTATTTTGTCATATTTATTTATGATGCTATCTAATTGAACTGGCTCTGATATATTAAAAATAATTTTATCAAATGTTACCTTTAGAAAACCATCTTCGGTTTCCATTTCAAGAATAGTACCTGGTAAGCCTCCCATTTTTAAAGGCCCATTATTGCCTGATAATTGCTCACTAAACCAAGCAATATATTTTCTTCCCCTGAAATTGGCAAAGGCTTTTGTTAACGTAAAATCCGCTGATTTTTTGGTTTCATCGCTCAGTGTCCAGTTTAAATTTGGAAAATCATCAGTAATTAAAACAACTTCTTTTTTTGAAGCCATTCTTGTAAATAATCTTCTTTCTTTCTGATTTTTATAAACAACCGTACCAATATCATCAGTAACAATAAATGTCATATTTAAAGAAGTTGTGTCTATTTTAGTAACATCACCAAAATAATAAACTGATTCATGATTATTGTATAACAATTTGGCATTTGTAATTTGACTTCCTAAAATTTGAGTATATTCTATTTGAACCCAATCGGTTTGTTGTGAATGCAATGTTGAAAAACTTAAGATTATTAGATATAAAATCAGTTTCATTTGGAAAGTTATTTATGTGTTTAATTTTCTAAGTAACTGCCCTTGTTATATTTTCCATCTTTTGGTATAAAAATGGAAGGTATTAATAACAAGAACAGCTATTCTTAAAATATATTATAGAGCTTCTTTCAACATACGTATCGCGTCTTTACAGGTTGAAGCAGTTGCACAAAGTTGCCCACCAGAACCAGCAACTGAAATAGTGACACATGCCGTACAAGAGTCCACGTCAACATTTAAAAAATTCTGATTAACATCAAATTTCTCTAAATCTGCAATCGAGTCAAAATTTATTATAAAAGTTATCTTTTCATTAGATTTATCTTTCACTTGTGTTTCAATGGTAATTTGACCACTAACTGGGTTTTCAATATTTGAATTTGCATTCATCATTGCAACACTACCAAAAACAAACAACATACTTAAAATTATTTTTTTCATTTTTATAAAATTTAAATTAGTTAATAGCGCATAATTGCGCTTAATTATTTTGTGAATCCAGCGAGGTGTCTTACTTTTGCAGCACTTCCTCTGTTTGTATAAATTAGCTATGTCATAGTTAGTGGTTTTAGGTTAAACATTTTATTAGCGTATTTTGTTCTTAAAATTTTACAAACAGAGGATTTTTACTTCGACTCCGCTCAGCAACCTTACTTCGGCTCCCTTTAGCAACCATTCTTATTAATATAACAATGAGATTCCAATTAAGCAGGAATCGAAATTAAATAATATTTATAAGAATTTTAGTCTATGCAAATTTGCATCGGCACTAATCTTTTGTGTTAAAATCTAATTTTTGGAAAAATTATAGCAATTGCTTCTTCATTTTCTCAATTATTACTGAATTTTAATCTTTCTCTTGACGAATGTATAAAAAAAAAATTGACTTTATAAAATAAATTACATTTTTCACTTGGTTTTTTAAAAGTTGATGGTTTTACCTTACTTAAAGTAAGGTAAAACCTTATTGTTAAAAATAATTTGTACGCATTTGTTTAATGCTTACTTTCGTAAAATCTATAAATATTCATTTAATGACACATTTTACTTTACTTTTTGCCAGTATTATAGGAGGTTTGGCGGTGGTTTTTGGTGCTTTTGGAGCGCATGCACTTAAAAAAATATTGTCAGATGAACAATTAAAAAGCTTTGAAACCGGCTTTAAATACCAAATGTATCATGCCATTGTTTTACTGATTATCGGATTTAACTTTAATTTAGAAACCGCCTCAGAAAAATATATGGTTTATAGTTTTATGTTGGGCATACTTTTGTTTTCATTTAGTATTTACGGTTTGGTAATTTCTTCGGCAAAAAACAAAAAACTTAAATTTTTAGGACCCATTACGCCGCTTGGTGGTTTGTTATTGGTTTGTGGTTGGGGTTTATTGGGTTATGCAGTTTTCAATATTTATGGTTAAATGTTAAAAAGTTCCATTTGAAATTATTCGTTTTTCATTATTAATTCAATCTGCGTATTCTATTATAGAAACCTAATAAAAAATCATAAAAATCAATTAAATTAAATTTTGCATTTAACCTTTAAATAAACGGAAAGAAAAAACACAAAGGTTCACAAAGTTTTAAATCACAATAAATCAATTATTGGCTAATCTCTATTTTAACCAAAAATGGCAATTTTGTTTTGGTTAACATTTGATTGCGCCAGACAAAATTCCTAATCCCGATAGCTCCTAAAATCCGCATGTCTATGTTATAGTGTGTCATTTTTAAGAATTTGAGAATGGAAATACTCCTGTTCCTTGTTTTCGAGATATTGTTGAACTGCTTTCTATTTTTGATATGGGA
>JAQVGD010000008.1:18826-37583 GCA_028696945.1 Lutibacter sp. | reverse complement strand
TCCCATATCAAAAATAGAAAGCAGTTCAACAATATCTCGAAAACAAGGAACAGGAGTATTTCCATTCTCAAATTCTTAAAAATGACACACTATAACATAGACATGCGGATTTTAGGAGCTATCGGGACGTAAATCTGAATCCCGATATCGGGACGAAATTCGATTTTGCGTTAGCGATAGCAGCGGTATCCTTTTTTGAAATGAAATGGAAAAAAAGATTTAGCGAATAGCGCGACCCCCCGCCAGTTGGCGGGGGGAAACGCCCAAGTTTTAATTAAAAATTTAGAATGAAAATTAGGTAACTATTTAATTTTCAATCTAGTACTTGAGCTAAAAATCTTAAAATACTTCCTTTATCAAATATAAATAAACGGGATAATGGTCGCTGTAGCCGCCGGTAAATCCGCCATTTCCAAAACTTCTGAAGGGATAACCCTTGTATTTTCCGGTTTGTGTGGTTAAGTATTGGGGTTTAAAAATGCCCGCTTTGTACATTTTGTAGGTAGAATAATTTTTTGTGGTGGTTAAAAATGGAGAGGTAAACAAAATTTGATCGAATAGGTTGATGTTGTCGCGGTAAGCCAAGGTGTTTTGCCCGCGCCTGAACATTTCTTCCATCGGGTTATAGATGTCGCCGTCTTCAACATCCGATTTTTTGCTTTTGGTTTTTAAGATATTTTTTAGGCTGCTGTTAATGGGATCATCATTTAAATCGCCCATAATAATGATTTTGGGATTGGGATCGGTTTCTTTTATTTTTGCAATTATCTGGGTATTTAAATAGGCGGCTTTTTCTCTGTTGGGACGACTTTTTGCTTCGCCTCCTCTTCTTGAAGGCCAATGATTTACTATGATATGGATAAGTTCATCGCCCAAATAGCCAGAAACCAACAACTGATCTCTGGTGTAAATTCGGTAACCTTCATTTCCCCACAAACGCAGCTCAAAAGCTTCGTGATAAATGGGTTTGAAAAAGTTAGATTGGTATAAAAAGGCAACATCAATCCCTCTGATATCGGGAGAATCATAATGAATAATGCTGTACTTCTTATCCTTTAAAAACGAAGTATTTATTAAATCTTCCAACACGCCATAATTTTCAATTTCGGCAACGCCAATAATTACCGGACTGTTTTTGGCCTCATCTGTACCGATTTCAGAAAGCACTTTTGCCATATTGTTCAGTTTTTGCTGATAAATGGCAGCCCTGTTTTCCTTAATTTCCATAATTGGGCTTGCTTCATCTAATTTTAAGGTGTCGTCAACAATATCAAAAAGATTTTCCAAATTGTAAAAAGCGATGGTTTTGATGTCGTATTTTTTTTGGCTGAAAATTGGCTGAACTACAGTCAAAATAAACAGTAGAAGTAATGAAAATTGTTTCATCTGTTTAATTTTTATTTTTTTGTTGGTACAGCTGCTGTTCGCCATTAATCATTCCTTTGTGTATCAAAATTTGTTATGCTCGTTTCATCTGTTTAATTTTTATTTTTTTGTTGGTACAGCTGCTGTTCGCCATTAATCATTCCTCTGTGTATCAAAATTTGTTATGCTCGTTTCATAGCATTTTTTTAAGCGACTAAGATAAGCACAAATTGTTAATGAAATTAGGAATAGGATGCTATATCTCAGCTTGATAGCAAATTTATTTCCCTATTTTATTGATAATATTCAAAAAATGATTACTTTCATAAAAAAATTGTCTATGAAAATAATTGTTGTTGCCGCTATTGTGTGTTTTTTGTATGTTCAAAATTCAGCTGCACAAACGCTTGCTTCCATCCGCGGAAAAGTTGTTGAAGCCACTTCAGAAGAACCTTTAACAGGTGTTTCCCTAAAAATTTCGGCTCTTACTATTTTGACAGAAACGAATTTAAAAGGAGAATTTATCCTCGAAAATATTCCTGTTGGAAATTATACGCTTCAACTTCAGCTTGAAAGTTATGAAACGCAAGATTTTCCTATCAATATTCTTGAAAACAAATCCTATGATTTAGGAACAGTATTTCTACAAAAAGCCATTATTGAAAAGTATGAAACGAGTCTTATTGTTTTAACGGATGAGGATTTATTGGATGAAGAAGGGAAAACCTCCAATTATATTGCTGGATTGTTCCAATCATCCAAAGACGCTTATTTGCAGGCTGCGGCATTCAATTTCAGTCAGGCTTGGTTTAAAGTTCGCGGTTACGATTCCAGCTACGGAACCATTGCCATCAATGGTATTGAAATGAATAAATTGTACGATGGGCGTCCGCAATGGAGCGATTGGGGCGGCTTGAACGATGCTTTTAGAAATCAGGAGTTTTCCAATGGCATTGCGGCTTCTGACCACACTTTTGGCGGCATTTTGGGCGCTACAAATTTTAGCACAAGAGCTTCCGATTATCAGGCAGTGAAAAAAATTTCGGTTTCTTCAACCAATAAAAGTTATACCGGCCGCGCAATGGCCACTTATGCTTCTGGGTGGAACAAAAACGACTGGGCTTTTGTGGTTTCAGCCTCTCGCAGAACGGCACAGGAAGGTTATGTTGAAGGAACTTCATACAATGCCTGGTCGGGTTTTTTGGCTGCGGAAAAAAGGTTCAATAAAAATCATAGTTTAAATTTTACGGCTTTTGCCACGCCCAACAAACGTGGAAAATCATCGCCAAACACGCAAGAAGTTTACGATTTAAAAGGCTATCAATACAATGCTTATTGGGGAAATCAGGAAGGCGACAAGCGGAACTCAAGAATCAAGGAAATTTTTGAACCAGTTTTAATGTTGAGCCATTTTTATGAGCGTGAAAACACTACGATAAGGTCAACTTTGGCTTATCAGTTTGGATTTATTGGCAACAGCCGATTAGGGTATTTTAACGCCCCAAATCCCGACCCAACTTATTGGAAAAATTTACCGAGCAATTTTTTGAGGCTTCCCGACAGTCCCGATTATGCGAACGCTTATTTAACGGAACAGGAATTTTTGAAAAACGGCCAAATAAAATGGAATGAATTGTACCAAGTAAATGCCGACAATGGCAATTCTCTGTATTATTTGTATGAAGACCGGGTTGATGACACACAATTTTCTGCAAACTCATTGATCAACACAAAATTTACGGAGAATTTAAACTTCAACGGAGGCGTCTCCTTCAAAAATTTAAAATCTAAAAATTATGCGAATATGCTGGATTTGTTGGGTGGAAATGGGTTTGTCGATTTGGACCAATATGCGCTTGGCGATGCGCGTCAAAACGATTTAAACAATCCGAACCGAACCGTTGTTGCAGGAGAAACATTTCAATATAATTACACTGTCAATGCTTTTACAGCGAGTGCTTTTGGGCAAGTACAAGGCACACAAAGAAATCTCGATTATTTTGTGGGAATGAACGCAAAAAGTACCAATTATCAGCGGGAAGGTTTGTATAAAAACGGCACTTATTTTGAAAATTCCTTCGGAAAAGGAGAAAAACAAAACTTTATGGATTTCGGCATAAAAGCAGGTGCTACCTATAAAATCACGGGACGGCATTTGGTAACTTTAAACGGCGCTTACACTACAAATGCGCCCACTATTAAGACGGCTTTTTCCAATTCGCGTGTAAACAACAGCATCACGCCCGATTTAACGAGCGAGAAAATTGTTACCGGCGATGTAAGTTATGTTTTTCGGGCACCAAAAATCCAGTCGCGATTAACGGCTTATTACACAAAATTTAGCGATGCCATAGAAACTTCTTTCTTTTTTGCGGAAGGTTTGTTGGGTGACCAGGCCGATTTTGTGAATGAAATTATTACAGGTGTCGATAAAAGAAATATAGGCACGGAATTAAGTTTTGAATACCAAATTTTGCCCACCGTAAAACTGCTGGCTGCGGGTTCTGTCGGTCAATTTACTTACAGCAACAATCCGCAGTTGTATTTGATTTCTGAGAGTTTTTCGGATTTAAACAGTAATTTTGGAACGGCTTATTTAAAAAATTACCATTTATCCGGAACGCCGCAACGTGCCTATTCCTTCACTTTTGAATACCGCGATCCTGCTTATTGGTTTTTTCAGATAAATGCCAATTATTTATCAAATAATTACCTTGATATTTCTCCTTTGTTAAGAACCAATAATTTTTATCTGGATTCCGATGGCGTTCCTTTTTTGGATGATAAAACTGGTGTGCAAGTTACCCAAGAACAGGTGGATAATTTATTGAAACAAGAGAAATTTGCTGCTACTTTTTTGGTAAATGCTGTTGGCGGAAAATCGTGGAAAATCGATAAATATTATCTCGGATTTTTTATGGGAATCAATAATATTTTGGGTGAATTGTTTAAAACGGGCGGTTTTGAGCAATCTAGAAAGTCCAATTACCCCGAATTAAAAGAAGACAAACAACTGGAGAAACCCATTTTTGGACCAAAATATTGGTATGGAGGCAAAACTTCCTATTATCTAAATTTATATATAAGATTTTAAAAATAACGCTATGAACATTTATAAAAAATTAAGGATTTCACTTATTTCAATCGTTGTGATAATCACATTTTCAACCTGCGTAAAAGATGGAGATTTTGAAACGCCAAATGTTGATTGTACAGAACCGCAACTTACTGCAACAACCAGCATTCAGCAAGTAAAAGAAATGTACACTTTTGGCGGTGCAAAAATTATTGAAACAGATATTATTATTGAAGGTTATGTAGTTTCCAGCGACAAATCTGGAAATATTTACAAATCGATTTCCATTCAGGACAAACCCGAGAATCCGACAGCGGCCATTAAAATTTCCATCAACCAAACAAATATTTATACCAAATACAATGTTGGGCGGAAAATTTATGTGAAGTTAAAAGGACTGGCGGTTGGATACAGTTTTGGAAGCGTGCAAATAGGCGTTGCAACCGGCGATGGTTTAGAAGGGATTTTGGGTTCGGAACTCGACAAATATATTTTGCGTTCCTGTGAAGTTGTGGAAATAATTCCCAAAAAAGTAGCGATTTCAGATTTGAATAAGCAAATGTTAGAAATGCTTATCGAAATTGAAAATGTGCAGTTTAAAGCAAGCGATTTGGGAAAATCTTATGGAAATACCGACAATACTGCTACAGTAAATCGCGTATTGGAAAGTGTTGACAATTCTTGTAATTTTTTGGAGGAAGTTGTGCTCAGAAATAGCGGCTATGCCAGTTTTAAAAACAATCTATTACCCGAAGGAAAAGGAAGCGTTGTGGCTATTTTCAGCAATTATTATGACGATTTCCAGTTGTATTTGCGCGATACGGGTGATGTAAAATTTACTGAAACCCGTTGTGATGAGTCTGATTCTTTTCAGCCGAATATTGCTTTGAAATCAGTGAAGGAAATGTATAAAGGAAGTATGGTTGAATTTGGGATAAGCAACAATTATGTGGTGGAAGGCTACGTGGTTTCAAGCGATGAACATGGCAGTTTTGAGAAAAAATTGGTAATTCAGGATGCTGTTGAAAACGCGACCGCTGGTATTCAAATTTTAATTGGAAAATCCGCTATTTTTGAACAATTCAATGTTGGCGACAAGGTTTTTGTGAAGCTGAACAAACTGTATATGGCTAAAAAAGACGGTGTTTTAACCATTGGTTTTCCAAAAGGAACTGCCATTACTGAAATTGAAGAGACTCAAATTTCCGATTTCATTTATAATAGCGGTGAAAATTTTACCATAATTCCAAAAGCAATTTTAGTTAATGATATTTTAAATCCAGTTTTTGAAAACACTTTGGTTAAGGTAAAAAATGTGCAATTGACCCAAAATGAGCTTGGTTCGGCATTTACTTATTTTAGTGGTACCAATAGCGGATTTCGAACTTTGGAAACTTGCAATATATCCACAAAACTATCGGTTTTTACCAACGGAAAAGCAACTTTTTCCAACGATTTATTTCCGCAGGGAAAAGGAAATATCACAGGTGTTTTAAGCAATGTTCTTGAACTAAGAACTAGTTCTGACGTGCAGTTTTCGGAAGCGTACGAAACTTGCTTGGTTTTTATTCCAAAAATTATGATTACCGAGGTCGCAGATCCAAAAAACAATGTTTCCGCCCGGTTTGTGGAACTTTACAATGCAGGAAACAGCGAGGTAAATTTAACAGGATGGAAATTGAATAAATATTTAAATGGCGCCACAAAAGTTTCTGGCTCGCCGTTGGCGTTAACTGGAATTGTGATTCCCGCTGGTGGATTTGCCATTATTGCCGGCACCGATTATAAAATATTGTTTGATGATATTCCAGATATTGAAACCACTTATATTTCTGGAAACGGCGATGATGTTTATGAATTGGTGGACAATACAGGCGCAAGGATTGATATTTTTGGCGTTTTAGGTCAAGACGGAACTGGTACAAATTGGGAATATTTAGACGGCAAGGCAGTACGAAATTCAGCGATTTCTGAACCAAATCCAATATTTACCATCAGTGAATGGACTATTTATTCAGCTGCTTCAAACAGTTTAATTACAAATCCGAGCTCACCGCAAAATGCACCTGATAATTTTAATCCGAGAGTGAGGTAATGTTGTGAGAATTGGTATAAAAAATGAATATTTTTCCGAGAGCAAGGAAATGTATTTTTTTGTGAAATGTAAAGAAGATTACAGTGATGAAGATTTCGCGGAGATAAAGACAGTCTTCAAATAAAGCCTTTAGCAGGTTGGTGAATTATAATAAAATATAAAATTCTTAAAAATAAAAGCTTCTTAAAATAAAGTTTCTCATTTAATTTTTTTGAAGGCTTGTGCAACAGCTACTGGGTTAGCAGTTGTTTTTTAACTTTTCTATACTCTTTTTTAATCCGCATTTTTTTAAAGTGGTTAAAACTTCATCCATTGTCTTTTTTGGATTTTTAAGTCTTTTTATCATTTTATTAAAAGCTTTACAGGCTAGTTTGGGGTTGATGTCAATTAAATTTGAAATCAGCTCATCAGGATTTTGTATTTCTATATCATATTTTGATAGTTCTTTCGTTGGAAAATCCTTTATGTTAAATGTAACTATTAAATCCGCATTACATCTTATTGCACAAGCCACAACGTGTCTGTCATCTTTATCTTTAAGTTTAACACTTGATGTTAAGTCTTCAAAATTTTCAACATTGGCATCAGGAAAAGCTAGATTCATAGCTTTAATAGTTTGAATCAATTGTTCTTTTTTCAAATCTGCACGATTTTTTAAAAGATTGCGTAGCCATTCATCCTGAATTATATCGAACCATTTCGCTGTAAACAAACCCTCGCTGAAAGAGATAATAAAATATCTCTAATTGGTGCTGGATATAAAACACAGGCATCTAGAACAACAGTAAATCTAAGTGAATGTATCATTCGTAACCAAGGTTTAAGCCTTGTGCTTGATTGGATAAGAAATCAAGTTGGGTTTCTCTTTGTTTGGCGAGTTGTTCTTTATACTCCATAATATCTTTTAATAAGATTCTTCTATGACTCCCTACTTTTTTAAAAGGGATTTTTTTAGCTTCAAGAAGTTTTACTAAATGAGGTCTTGATACATTCAACATATCAGCAGCTTGCTGTGTACTTATTTCTGAATTAGAAGGGACTATTGAAATCGTTTTTCCTTCAGCCATATTTTGAATTATGGCAGAAAGTAATGTCAGAGCCTTTTTAGGGATAGTAATAAATTCTCCTGTTTCTTGTATTTTTATTTTAATCCCTTTCTTTCGAGAAGATTTTATTCTTTGTGATACAACCTGAAAACCTTGTAAAGAGCTTAATGCAATTTTTTGGTCTTCTTTTGTAGTTCTTCTGATTAAAGTTTCCATAATTGTTATTTTTAATCAAATTTAATCGAAATAATCGAAACAAACAAAATAAACGAAATGTTTTTTAATAACTGCTAACGTGTTTTATAAGATTTGTGCGTTTGGAGAATCGGAGATTTTTCGTACGTAGCAAATCCTTTGTTGAATGTTTTTTATTTGTTTCAGTTCAAATTTAAGCATAAATTTTATGAGGTGTTATTGTAAACAGTTATTTTATCCTATGGTAAATACATCCTGAAGGGTTACTAATAATCTCTGTCCGATTTACAGTACTCAATAATTCTCCACTTTCATTTATTGTGAGTATATTTTTGCTTTCATTGATATGATAATTCCATATTATTTTATTTGAATGGATTATATCTGAATAAATTGGAAACATTGTTTCTAGGTTACAGAATGATATTTTTTGACTAGTTAGATATTTCTTTATTTTTAAATCTTTCTTTCTTTTAAAATAAAAAATTGAATCGTTCGTAATCATTAATATTTTGCCTAATTGATTATATTGTTCCTTATCTTTTCTAGACTTAATTTTTCTTGGAAATTTAATTTTCCAATTTCCGATTAAGTTTTTAATTAATTCTTTTCTTAAAATATTTTTTAATGAATCCGAAGACTTTAACGATTTTACTCCTAATGAACTATTTTGAACTTTTTCATAGGAAAAATAGTATCCAATAAATGCAGAATTTATTTTCTGGTCATTGAGATCGTTCTTAGCTTTGTTATACCAATAATTCTGTAACTCAATTAAGTTTTTATTTTGTCCAAATATTTGAAATGAAACCAAAAATACAAATAGAATATAGACGCTTTTCATAATTGTTTACCGTGTTTTATAAGATTTGTGCGACTAAAAATCGGAGATTTTTCGTACGTAGCAAATCTATTGTTGAATGTTTGTTATTTGTTTCAGTTCAAATTTAAGCATAAATTTTATGAGGTGTTATACAATGGCTTTTTTCTGTCGGATTTGATATATCATTCCAATTATCATTCCTACAAATCCTCCGACATAACTAAAATTGTGCATCGTTCCGACTGTTATAAAACTCTTTTTATCAATTAAATCACTCGGAAAATTCCAATCAATTTCTGTGTTAGATAAGAATAAATACCCAAAAATTAATCCAAATACTCCGAATAAAACAGTTATTGTAAAAATCAAAAATGTAGCTTTTAGGATACTTTTTGTCATTAGTTTATAATTCACTTGAATTAATACTGTAAGTCCATTAACAGTTCCTATAATCAATCCAATTTACCAAGTCGCCCAAACTCCAATTATTCCAACCGTTGTTCGTTTATCATCTAATCCGTATTCTACAAATCCGAATTGTTCAAATTTGAATTTAGTAAAATATTCAGGTGAAATTGAATATGAAATTTGGTCGTGAATTAATCCGTAAATTCCAGCTAGAATCGGACTCAATATAATTGTCAATATTAAAATTCCTATTTTCTTTATCATTTAGTTTTTAGGCTTGAAATCCGCTATTGTACAACGTGTTTTATGTTGCTGCGGATGTTGATTGCGGGATGCGGAATTACAAATCCTCGCTATCAAAAAAATTGCTCGTTGCATAAAATACACTTAAAATAATAGCTATCGTTTAAAAACCTTCAGTTTCAATTTCCTATTGGGCAAGTTTCCTCAGCGCAACCCATTGTTTAAGCATTTCTCTCGAATCCTGTGCGGGATAACCCAATACCGTTTTTCCTGCGGCAACATCACCTATAACACCCGAACCTCCAGCAACCACAGCACCAGAATGAATAGTTACATGGTCTTTAATAGAAGCGCTTCCGCCAATAACAACGCCATCACCAAGTGTAACGGAACCCGCCAAACCACTGTGGCCAGCCATAATACAAAATCGTCCCATTACACAATTGTGCCCAATTTGCACAAGATTGTCGATTTTACAGCCATCTCCAATTTGTGTTGAACTAAACTTACCACGATCCACACATGAATTTGCTCCAATTTCCACATAATTTCCGATAACCACATTGCCAATATGAGGAATTTTTACCAAACCCCTTTCATCTTCACTTGCGCAATAGCCAAATCCATCGGCTCCTATGCTCACATTGATATGAAAAATACAAAAATTACCTATTTCACTGCGTTCCCTAATTACGGTTCCGGACCAGATAACGGTTTCATTGCCTATAGTGGTATCATCAAAAATGGTCACATTTGGATACAAAACAACGCCATTTCCCAAAACTACATTTTTCCCTATATAGCAGTTTGCTCCAATTTTACATTTTTTTCCAATAGTTGCTGAAGAATGGACAACAGCCGTAGCATGAATTTCTCCCTCAAATACAGGGGAATCGGGACTAAATAGTGCTAGCAATTTTGCCATTGCCAAATCTGCATTTTTTACTTTGATTAAGGCGCGATTTTTACCTGGTTTAAAGTCCAAATTTTCATTTACAATGGCGGCACAGGCTTTGGAAGTTTCCCATAAACTTACATAATTTTGACTTCCTATAATTGAAATATGCCTGTTTTCGGCCTTTTCCAATTGTTCTAGTCCGCTTATTTGTTGCTTGGTATCTCCAACCAAAGTACCCTCTAATAACTCGTTAATTTCCTTTATTGAAAATGTTTTCATGGATTTTTATTCTGTATAAAGTTTTTGTTGGCTTTTACGGATATTGTTTCATAAAAACCGGTCGAAAAATACAACAAACTTTTGAATGCATAAGAAGTTGAATTAAATTTTCGGATTAAATTTAAGGTTTTAAGCCTTCTTTTTCTCACTGAAGAAGGGTATCGATTTACGTAAATGCTCGCATTACAATATCGAAATTGAACTTGGTAAGTTGTATCTTTGCCTGAGTAAATGAAAAATGATAAAATTGACAGAAACTAATTTTTGCTTCAATTTTTTAACATAAATATAGTTGTCAGCTATTTTAATTATGATTGAAAATATAATAGATACTACTGAAAAAGTTGTTTTGATCGGACTGATTACACAACATCAAAATGAAGAAAAATGCAATGAATATTTAGATGAATTGGAATTTTTAACACTTACCGCTGGCGGAAAAGCAATAAAAAGATTTGTCCAAAAGTTAGACGTACCCAATCCGAAAACATTTATTGGAACCGGAAAATTGGAGGAAGTGCGCCAATATATTGAAGCCAATAATATTGGAACAGTTATTTTTGATGATGAATTAAATTCGTCACAACTGCGAAATATTGAAAAAGTACTAAACATTAAAGTGCTGGACAGAACCAATTTAATTCTCGATATTTTTGCGGCAAGGGCACAAACAAGTTACGCAAGAACGCAAGTTGAATTGGCACAATGTCAATATTTATTGCCTCGATTGACAAGACTTTGGACCCACTTGGAACGTCAAAAAGGAGGAATTGGCTTGCGTGGTCCCGGTGAAACAGAGATTGAAACTGACCGTCGGATTATTAGGGACAAAATTTCCTTGCTGAAAAAAAAGCTGGAGATTGTGGACAAACAAATGGCTGTTCAACGTAAAAATCGCGGTAAATTAGTGCGTGTCGCTTTGGTAGGCTACACCAACGTAGGAAAATCTACGCTGATGAATGTAGTGAGCAAAAGTGATGTTTTTGCCGAAAATAAACTATTCGCAACTTTAGACACCACAGTTAGAAAGGTAGTGATTAAAAATCTGCCGTTTTTACTGACAGACACTGTTGGGTTTATCAGAAAATTGCCTACCCAGTTAATAGAATCATTTAAGTCCACCTTGGATGAGGTTCGCGAAGCCGATTTGCTGCTTCACGTGGTGGATATTTCACATCCAAATTTTGAAGATCACATGGCATCTGTAAATAAAACCTTGGCTGAAATAGGAAGTGCCGACAAACCTACAATCATTGTTTTTAATAAAATTGACGCATTTACGCACCAAACTATTGAGGAGAGCGATTTGATAACAGAAAAAACTGAAATTCATTTTTCTTTAGAGGAATGGAAAAAAACATGGATGAACAGGCTCAATAACAATTGTGTTTTTATTTCTGCGTTAAATAAAGAAAATATGGAAGCGTTTAAAGAAAAAGTTTTTGAAGAAGTGAAAAAAATTCATATTACGCGTTTTCCTTACAACGATTTGTTGTACGAAGAATTTGAGGAGGAAAGTTAGGCCTATAACAAACACAATAAACCGTCTTTGCGCGGAGTGATAACGACAAAGCAACCTGCCAATTTAAGGTACAGATTGCTTCAGTTTTTTTCAAAACTTCGCAATGACAAATCACTGTTACGCACTGTTTTATTTTAAACTAAAATCCGAAATTTACGCCTACGCCAAAAACTTCCCTTACTTGGAATCCCTCAAAAGCATTGTCGTCATAAATGGTTTGGAACGTTAAATTGGCCGATAAATAACTGTTTATTTTCATCACCAAATTCATCGTATAATCCACATCTACATTTTGCGGATCTTCCAAATAATTGCTGTATAAATTCAAAATGTTTTCCATCGTAACGTTTTCCATCAAACCCAATTTAGCATAGCCTGACGCATAAAATCCCAATTCATATTTGGTGCTTTTGCCTTCTTCAACCCCAAAATATGCATCATTGGGTAAGGTAAAATCTTTATCCACAAAAATTACTTTTGAGGTTAAAGGTGCTAAATTGAATTTTAAATCATCCGATTTTTTCCATTGCATCCCAGGTCCAAAAGTGAGGTTTGCTGGCGACATAAAGTTGGTGTATTCCGTCCTAATTTCTTTTTCATTTAAGTCTTTTCCGTAAACGTAGCCTTTGGTAAACTGGGTTTTAAAGTTTAAAAAAATTGAATAATGCCAATAGCCTTTTGCTTTTTTTCCTATCAGCGAATTAAATTCAAAACGGTCATCGGTTTTTTTCTCAAATTCGCTGTTTTTGCTTTTGGTCATTCCGTAAGAAGCCAGTATTTTATTGTCCCAAGTGATGTCGCCTTTTAAATAATTGAAATCGTAATTAACGCCTAAATTTCCTGCGATGGTGTTTTCACCACCGGTAACCCAATCGGAAAAAGCAGATTGGTTGAACAAGAAAATGATGTTTCCCGATTTGCGCCAGCCTTCTTTTGGCGTTTCTTTTTCTTGGGCAAAAGCGAAAGTACAACTTAAGGTAATTGCCGCGAATATGATACTTTTCTTTATAATTGTTTGTTTTAATTTCATAGCATAAAGTTAATAAATTAAGACGTTGTCGGAAAGTAAAAAGAGAATCAATTATTGCTTTTATAAAGCGGTACGGTAGAGCAAGCTTCGCCAAACATAATGGACTTTACCACCGGTTGTAATTTTTCAATCAATTGGATATAAGTGGTTTCCGGAATCGGTTTGTTGGAGCAACCTTTAATAATTACCCGTTTTCCCACAAAATCTTCAACATTAAAATGCGCAATAATATCCTGAAAAATAGAAGTTTCCAGAGCGGTCAAATTCCCAACCACAATTTTTTTTGCAAAAGGCAAAACGTAAGTAGTAATTAACATATAGGCCCAAGAAGGAATAATGGCGTCTGAAGAACAGGTTAATGCAACATATTCATCTTTGTATTGACTCCAATCGTGGTTTTTTAGGTATTCGCGAAAATCTGTTTCTTTCAAAATTTGCTCTTGAAACAGCCAATTTTTGATATCGATAACAGTTCTTGTGCCATTCGGATAAAATTCTTCCAGGTCAATTGTTTTCAACTTGCTGTTTGCAACCCTATTTACAATTTCATCGGCCATTTATAGAAACCCGAGTTCTAATTTTGCTTCTTCACTCATCATATCTTGCGTCCACATCGGGTCGAAAGTAATTTCAACTTCGGCATTTTTAACTTCCTCAATTGTTTTTACTTTTTCTTCAACTTCCACAGGCAAGGTTTCTGCAACCGGACAATTGGGTGAAGTGAGGGTCATTAAAATTTTAACATCGTTGTTTTCACTTACAAAAACATCGTAAATTAAACCCAATTCAAATATATCTACAGGAATTTCTGGATCGTAAATTGTTTTTAGTTTTGCAACTATTTTATCGCCAAGCTCTTGTGCGTTTATGCTGTTCATTTTTAAAAAATCTTTCTTTATATCCATTCTAAATAAGCACAAATATACAATTATTTACCTATTCGCATAACTATTAACGGCTAATTTCTCATCTCGTAAATAGAATTTTTTGGGCGTTCCCCTGCGGGTCGGGCTTTTCGTTCCAAACTGTCATTGCGAGCGTAGCGTAGCAATCTGTTGAATATATTACTTCACAAACTCACAATGCCAGGTTTTCCACTGTAATCCCTAACGCACATTCAATTAAAAATGAATAACTGATAATTGATGATTCGTTTTATAGGTAATTTTTTGAAGCACTTCCAACTTCCTACTTCGGACTTCGGTCTTCCGTCTTCGGTCTTCCGTCTTCCGTCTTCGGTCTTCCAGCTTCCCAACACTCGCTCTAGCAGAGATTTTCAAATAATTTCATGTTTTTTACACACCCCTAACCCTCCCGCTGGAAAAGCGGGACAGGCTTCTCGAGAGGGGAATTAATTGCGGTTCCGACTTCCGACTTCGGACTTCGGTCTTCCCTCTTCGGCCTTCCAACTTACGACTTCGGTCTTCCGACTTCGGTCTTCGGTCTTCGGTCTTCGGTCTTCCGACTCCCAACTTCGGTCTTCCGTCTTCGGTCTTCCGACTCCCAACTTCCGACTTCCGACTTCGGACTTCGGTCTTCCATCTTCGGTCTTCCACCTAACCCATTTTCGACTGAAAAGCCAGTGCGTATAATTTTATTTGTTTAATCATGGAAACCAGTCCGTTGGCGCGCGTTGGCGATAAATGCTCTTTTAGCCCAATTTTATCCACAAAATACAAATCGGCATCTAAAATGTCTTTAGGTTTTTGGTTGTTGAATGCGCGCAACAAAAGTGCTACAATTCCTTTGGTTAAAATCGCATCACTGTCGGCTGTAAATTTAATTTTGTCGCCTTCAATTTCAGAAGCCAGCCATACTTTCGATTGGCAGCCCACAATTAAATTCGAGTCCGTTTTATATTCATCCTTAATTATTGGCAGCGATTTTCCCAACTCTATAATATATTCATAACGTTCCATCCAATCTTCAAAAAAGGAAAACTCGTCTATAATTTCTTCTTGTATTTCTTTGATAGTCATTTTTTAAACTTATTTTTGCAAAAGTAAACACAAGTGTTCTCTAAAAAAAATATTACAGAAATTAATCCAATGAAACAGTGTGTTAACTACCGTAAAATATGAGTAAATTATTAATTATTGGAACCGTTGCCTTTGACGCCATTGAAACGCCATTTGGAAAAACGGATAAAATTTTAGGAGGTTCCGCAACCTATATTTCACTTTCCGCATCACAATTTGGTATCTATTCAGGAATTGTTTCAGTTGTTGGAGGCGATTTTCCGAAGAAATATTTAGAAAAATTGAATCTCAGAAATATCAATACTGATGGTATTGAAATTATTGAGGATGAAAAAACATTTTTTTGGAGCGGCAAATACCGCAACGATTTAAATTCGAGAGATACGTTAATTACCGATTTAAATGTATTGGCAAATTTTAAACCGATTGTTCCAGAAAATTTTATAGATACCGATTATTTAATTTTGGGGAATTTACACCCAGCCGTTCAGATGTCAGTCATCAAACAAATTCCTGTTCGCCCGAAATTGGTGGTGTTGGACACGATGAATTTTTGGATGGACAATACCTGGAATGAGTTGATGGAAGTGATTGCGAAAATAGATGTAATTACCATCAATGATGAAGAGGCGCGACAGCTTTCTGGAGAATATTCTTTGGTAAAAGCCGCACAAAAAATCCAAGAAATGGGACCAAAATATGTGGTGATTAAGAAAGGAGAACACGGCGCTTTGTTGTTTAATGACGACAATGTGTTTTTTGCACCAGCATTGCCCTTGGAAGAAGTTTTTGACCCAACTGGAGCAGGAGACAGTTTTGCTGGTGGATTTATGGGTCATATCACAAAAACAGGCGATATTTCTTTTGAAAATATGAAACGCGCCGTTATTTCGGGCTCAAATTTGGCTTCATTTTGTGTGGAGAAATTTGGTACCGAGCGAATGGAAAATTTAACACCCGAAGAAATTCAAAAAAGATTATTGCAATTTAAACAACTAACGCAATTTGAAATTGAATTAAGTTAAAATGAAGATGGCGTTTAATAAGTCGGCTTAACCACAATGTTCGCAAAGAAACCGCAATATTCACAAAGGATTAAGTTTTTAAAAAATCAGCATTTTGCGCTTTTTGCGAAAAACTTAGTGCAATTGGCGGTTAAAAAAGACCATTCTTTTGGACAGTCTCTTTTTTATTCAAATTCACAATTAATGCTACTACAACTATGAGCGACGCTATCAAACACGAATGTGGAATTGCAATGGTACGGTTATTAAAACCGTTGCAATATTATAAAGACAAATACGGAACAGCCTTTTATGGCTTAAACAAAATGTATTTGTTGATGGAAAAACAACACAATCGCGGTCAGGATGGTGCGGGTTTGGCGAGCATAAAATTTAACGTGCCTCCAGGAATCCGATATATTAGCCGTATCCGCTCCAATGAAGATCAGCCAATTCAAGATATTTTCGATCAAATTAACGGTCGATTAAACCGTTTAAATATTGAATTTCCCGATAAAATTGATGATGTGCAATGGCAATTGAACAATGCGCCTTATATTGGAAATTTGTATTTGGGACACGTGCGTTACGGCACTTTTGGCAAAAACAGTATTGAAAGCGTACACCCGTTTTTACGCCAAAGCAATTGGATGCATAAAAGTTTAATTGTTGCGGGAAACTTCAATATGACCAATTCTACACGCCTGTTTAACGATTTGGTTGAAATTGGGCAACATCCAAAAGAAATGACCGATACAGTAACCGTAATGGAAAACATTGGCCATTTTATCGATGATGAGGTTGCCAAATTGTATGAAAAAATCAAGAAGGAATTTGGCGTTACCAAAAAGGAAGCTTCGCCTATAATTGAAGAACGCATCAACATCAAAAAAATTTTAAAAAAATCGGCAAAAAATTGGGATGGCGGCTATGCTATGGCTGGTTTATTGGGTCACGGTGATGCTTTTGTGTTGCGTGATCCATCAGGAATACGCCCTGCGTTTTATTACATAGATGATGAGGTTGTGGTGGTAGCTTCTGAGCGACCTGCCATTCAAACTGTTTTTAATGTTGCCATTGAAGACGTTAAAGAAATAGACAGAGGCCATGCTTTAATTGTAAAACGAAGCGGTAAAATTTCCATGGCTAAAATCAAAGAACCATTGGCAAATAAAGCCTGTTCATTTGAGCGCATTTATTTTTCTAGGGGAAGTGATGCCGATATTTATACCGAGCGTAAAAATTTAGGAAAGTTGGTTCTTCCGCAAATTTTGGAGAAAATAAAAGGCGATTTAAAAAACACGGTTTTTTCCTACATTCCAAATACTGCCGAAACTTCTTTTTATGGTTTGCGTGAAGCTGCCGTAGATTTTTTAAATGTGCAAAAAACAGCCGCTATTTTAAAAGGGCAACGCAGTTTATCAGCTGAAAAAGTGACCGAAATATTGGCGGAAATACCGCGCTTTGAAAAACTAGCCGTTAAAGATGTAAAACTTCGGACATTTATTGCCGATGACACCAGCCGAGACGATTTGGTGGCGCATATTTACGATGTTACTTACGGCATTGTAAAACCAACTGACAATTTGGTAATTATTGACGATAGCATTGTGCGCGGAACGACTTTAAAGAAAAGCATTATCCGAATTTTAGACCGATTAAACCCTAAAAAAATCATTATAGTTTCGTCAGCACCGCAAATCCGTTATCCTGATTGTTACGGAATTGACATGGCAAAAATGGGCGACCTTATTGCTTTTAGGGCTGCTTTGGAATTGCTGAAAGCAACCAACCAATACCATATTGTTGAGGAAGTCTATAACAACTGTAAAAACCAACAGCCTTTAGAAGATACCGAGATTAAAAACGCTGTGTTGGAAATTTACCAGAATTTTAGCGATGAACAAATCTCTGATAAAATTGCTGAAATGCTAAAAACTCCAGAAATTAATGCGGAAGTTGAAATCATCTTTCAAACAGTAGAAAATTTACACATCGCTTGTCCAAATCACATAGGCGATTGGTATTTTACTGGCGATTATCCGACTCCCGGCGGAAACCGCGTGGTAAATGATGCGTTCATTAATTTTTACGAAGGAAACGATAAAAGGGCGTATTAATATTAAATATTAAAAGTAGGGACAGGTCGCGACCTGTCCGTTCTTAACAGGTCGCGGCCTGTCCGTTCTTAACAGGTCGCGGCCTGTCCGTTCTTAACAGGTCGCAACCTGTCCGTTCTTAATAAAAAAAAGGTTATTAAAGTTAAGAAACATAGTTCTTGTTATCTAAATCAATATCCTTTTTCTTCTGAAAAAGCTGTGAATAGGAAACTCTCAATTCCTAAATATCATTGAAATAATCTTATTTTCTATTATCAATTCTCACTTCTCAATTATTTTTATATATTTGAAATAGAATAAGATAATAATTGCCAAATACACATTCAATATTCCTTTTTTAACATTGAATAAATAAGATTATATTTTTACTGTTTTAGCAATAATTATCGTAAACATATTGCTGCTATGAAATTATTAAAAGGACTGGAACGCCTTGAGAAGATAAACCATTTAATAAAAAAAGAATGCACTGGCTCTCCTGAAGATTTTGCACAAAATTTAGGGATTAGCCGAGGGCATTTATACCGATTGATAAACGTGTTAAATGATTATGGTTCTTCCATTGCATATTCCCGAAAATTAAACAGTTTTTACTACCAGCAACCTTTTAATTTTTAAAAGTTATTTCACAAAAAATCGCTTACTATTGATGAAATGGAAAACATAAAAGGTGG
>JAQVGD010000008.1:0-18726 GCA_028696945.1 Lutibacter sp. | reverse complement strand
TTTTTCTTTAAATTTTTTTATTCCGTCTCCTTTTATGAGACGGAACGATGTTAATTTTACAACAAGTTTTGCGCAAAACAAGACATAACTATGAGTGTCTTTAAAAAAATTGTAGTTAATTATTAACTTATATAAAGTAACATGATTACAGTTTTATTGGCTTTGTTATTTTATATTTTAAAAAACGTATTTTTATTATGAAAACATTAGAATTAAATCAAATGGAATTAATTGAAGCTGGTTTTAGTTGGGGAAAATGTCTTACTGGAATTGGTGGTGGTGCTATTGCTGGTTTTGCAGCAGGAACTGGAAATGGTGTTACTTGGGGAGCTGTCGCTTCCGTTGGAGGAGCACTTCTTGGTGCATCTGGAGGGTGTTTTGATTAAAACCCATTTTTCTAAACTCTATAACTCTCAAGATTATTAGAGAGTTATAGAGTAATTATAAATTTATTAATAATAATTAAAATGAAAAATAAAAAATTATTCAGAATTTCATTGTTTGGCATTGGTATAGCTTTAATATTGTTATCTGTAAAAAATTCTTTTGAAAGTAAAGTATTAGCATTAATATCAATAGTATTGTTTATTTACATGCTTTTAAAGAGCTATGATTTCTTAAAAAAAGTTTGATTAGATAAATTGTTGTGTTTTCAAAAAAGTTATATATATATGTGTTGCTTGTTATTACTACATTGTTATTGAATCACTCAATAACAAAAGTTTTAAACATTTATAACTTATCTATAAATTCTTTTACAGAGCAAGTTACAAGAGAAGAGTTAAATTGTGTCGTCCTGAAATAGGTTGACTAAAAATTAAACACTTTTAGTACCTTATGGAAACACCAAAAAAACAAACCTTTCGAAAAACCGACTACCAAAAAGTAACTTTTGAGCACAAACTTTTTGTCATTGACCAAATAAATAATGGTCAAATTTCCGCTAACTTTGCCTCTAAAAAGTATAATATTTCAAGAGCAACAATTCACTATTGGATGAAAAAATTAAGCAATTATTCACAGCAAAAAACCTTTATCTCTAAAGATGATGAGATAAAAAAACTCAAAGAAAAAATAGAAGATTTAGAAGCGTAAAAGAATTTCAACAAGACATTATCGTTGAGTTTGAGAAAGTTATTGGGGAGGAATTATCAAAAAAGTACTTGCCCGAGTGGTTAGCAAACGAAATTCAAAGAAAGAAGAAAAAACTTTCAAAATAAAATGGATTTTCGAATCACTCGGGATAACTAAACAGACTTATTTTCAAGGTATTAATCGTGATAAAATCAGAGAATTGGAGCGGGAAAAAGTCATTAATTTGGTAATAAAATATCGAAAAACCTTGCCTAAAACCGGAACCTTAAAATTATACGAATATTTACAACCTAAATTAATGGAAATTAACATAAAAATGGGAAGAGATGCCCTAAACAATTTATTGAGATCAAGAGGAATGCTCATCCGAAAAACAAAGCGTTTTCATATCACAACTGATTCTAATCATTTTTTTATAAATCCCCTAACCTATTGACAGACTTAAAGATAACGCACAGCGAACAAGTTTTTGTAAGCGACATAACCTACATTAACACGGATGAAGGCCACGCCTATTTGGCACTTGTGACCGATGCATATTCCCGAAAATTAAACAGTTTTTACTACCAGCAACCTTTTAATTTTGAAAAGTTATTTCACAAAAAATCGCTTACTATTGATGAAATGGAAAACATAAAAGGTGGTTTTTCTTTAAATTTTTTTATTCCGTCTCCTTTTATGAGACGGAACGATGTTAATTTTACAACAAGTTTTGCGCAAAACAAGACATAACTATGAGTGTCTTTAAAAAAATTGTAGTTAATTATTAACCTATATAAAGTAACATGATTACAGTTTTATTGGCTTTGTTATTTTATATTTTAAAAAATGTATTTTTATTATGAGAATATTAGAATTAAATCAACTTCAGACTATTCAAGGTGGATCAACACAAGGTGCAATATGCGGCATAAGTATTGGCTTGATGTTTTATCCTCCAACTTTTTTTGCTGGTGCGCTAGGATTTGCTCTTTCGTGTATGACAAGTGATTCCTAACAATTAAAATTTTAAAATAAGTGTAACAAAAACAAATTAATTTAATTAATAATAAAAACTTGATAAGCATGAAAACAATTAATATTGAAAATTTAGAATTGGTGAATGGAGGAAGTGAGTTAGGGGATTTTGTTGGAGGAATTGCTTGTGGAGCCTCTATTGGTTTTACTATAGCTACAGCCGGAGCCGGATGGTGGATAATAGGGCTTGGATGTGCATCACTTTTTATGTAATTCAATAAATTAATTATAAATGAGAGTAAGAAATATCTTATTTATTTTAGTTTTAGTACTTGGTGTTTTTTTATTTGCAATTTATGATTTTTCAAATAATAAAGCATCAGGTATTGAATCATATAAATATATAATAAGTGCAGTACTATTATTAATGGGTGTTATTTATGTAATAAAGACGCACAAGCTAAAATAAAATACACTTTATGCAATTACATTATTATTTTGAAACAAAAATTTAACAATTACATATTGTTTTTAACAGTAATAATAATTACTGTTTTAAGCGTTTTTATGGTAAAATATGGGCTAGATTATGATAAATTAGTTTTGAATTTTTATTCAGAACAACTTGCACAAGAACAAATAGAAAAACTATTGGAAAGCCAAGAAAAATGGGCTTGGGTGGGCTATGCAATTATTCCTCTGCTTATTTTAATTCGCAGCAGTTTGGTTGCTTTATGTTTAAGTGTAGGCGTATTTTTTTACGAAATGGAATGTAAAATCCCATTTAAAGATTTCTTTAGAATTGCCCTTGTGGGCGAGTTTGTGTTGGTGCTGGTTGGATATTTTAAATTGGGTTATTTTTACTTTATAAAAACCGATTATACACTACAAGATTTACAGCAATATTATCCATTGAGTTATATCAACTTTTTAGATTTAGAAAAAATACAGCCTTGGTTGGTGTATCCTTTGCAAACCATTAATTTATTTGAAATATCCTACTTTTTTGTATTGGTTTATGGGCTGTGGAAATTGCTTAAAAACAAGTTTTCAAAAAGCTTTGAGATTGTTGCGGTTAGCTACGGTGGCGGTTTGCTAATTTGGTTGGGCTTGGTGATGTTTTTAACTTTAAATATGACATAATTTAACTAAAAAATCCAAAAAATTAGCCTTAAAAAACAATATGAAAAAAAAATTAAAAATTGCAATTATTGCAGTAATTATAGGCGTTATTGGTTATTTAGGCTATAACATCATAAAAAAAATAAATTACAAAACCGAAGTTGCAGCGCGTATTAAGAGCATTCCTTCCTTTTCTTTTTTAACTTTAGAAAATAGGGATTTTACGGAAAATAATCTTTCTAAAAGTAACTATAAGCTATTTGTGTATTTTAATTCAGAATGTGAGTATTGTCAATCTGAAGCAACACAAATAAGTGAAAATCTAGAACAATTTAAAGACACACAACTCATTTTTGTTTCATTTGAACCTTTAGCAAATATTAAACAATTTGCCAGCGGGTATAATTTATTGGATAAAGAAAACGTAATTTTTTTACAAGATAAAAAATTAGAATTTGCTAAAATATTTGATGCTAAAAGCATTCCGTTTATGTTGTTATATTCCAAAGACAATCAACTAATTGAAAAATACAAAGGAGCTACAAAAATTGAAAATATTTTAAAGCACCTTAATTAATATATGAGATGCTGAAACAAGTTCAGCATGACGGTTTTTAAAAAAATTATGAATCAAAAATTACTTACAAAAACTCATATTTCACAACATGACCAAAGTGATTGTGGAGTTGCTTGTTTGTTATCATTAATTAACTATTATGAAGGAGATAATTCATTAGAAAAACTACGTGAATTAAGTGGTACAACCAAACAAGGAACAACATTATTAGGTTTATATCAGGCAGCTAATCAATTGGGCTTTGATGCAAATGGCTGTGAAGCAGATATACAAGCCGTAATTGACCACGCAGCACCTTTAATATTACATGTTGTTATAGAAGAACGTTTGCAACATTATATAGTTTGTTATGGTTTTGAAAATGGTAAATTTATTATTGGAGATCCTTCAAAAGGAATAACAACCTATACTAAAGATGAGTTAACCAAAATTTGGAAATCAAAAACCTGCTTAACGTTAACTCCAAACAAAAACTTTGTTAAGGCTAGTGAAACCAAACAATCTAAAAAACAATGGTTTCTAAATTTACTAAAAGAAGATTCGCAGTTATTGGGTATTAGTGTTGTAATTGGAGTTGGAGTAGCTTTATTAGGTATGGCAATGGCTATATTTTCACAAAAATTAATTGATGATATTTTACCTTCACAAAACACTCAAAAATTAGTTACTGGTATTGGTCTATTGGCTTTTTTATTGTTAATTAGAGTGTTGTTTTCAGTATTACGAGAATTCTTATTAATTAAGCAATCAAAAGATTTTAATAACCGTATTATTGGTAAATTTTACGGTTCATTATTACACCTGCCAAAACCTTTTTTTGATACCCGTAAAATTGGAGAATTAGTCGCGAGATTAAACGATACTAATAGAATACAACGTGTTATAAAACTAATTGCAAATAATTTTGTTATTGACATTTTAATTGTAGCTATTTCTTTTGGATATTTATTTGTGTATTCTTGGCAAACAGGGCTAATAGCTATTTTAAGTTTACCAATTTATTTTATACTTATTTACCGTTTTAACAAGCGCATAATAAATGCTCAAAAAGAAGTAATGCAAGGTTATGCGCTTAGCGAAAGTAATTATATTACAACTATGCAGGGAATTTCAGAAATTAAAAACTTTAACAAACAATCCGTTTTTGAAAAATTGAATGCAATTATATATGGAAATTTTCAAGACAAATTATTTGATTTAGGTAAAATAAATATCCGACTGTCTTTACTTTCGGGCATATTGAGTGTTTTGTTTTTAATTTCAATTTTATCCTATACTTCATATTGCGTATATCAGAACACCATGACGTTGGGTGAATTAATGGCAGTGCTTGGGATTGCCGGTTCCTTATTGCCTTCAATTACCAATTTGGCTTTAATAGCAATCCCTATAAATGAAGCAAAAATCGCTTTTAATAGAATGTTTGAATTTGCGTCTATTCAAACTGAAAATGATGGAGAAACAAACATCACTAATTTAGCCACTGTAGAAATTAAAGATTTGTCTTTTCGTTTTGCAGGAAGAAGTCAGCTATTAAAAAATATTAACCTTAAAATAAGTAAAGGAGAATTTGTAGCTATTGTTGGTGAAAGCGGCAGTGGTAAAAGTACGTTGGGTCAAATTTTACAAAAATTCTATAGCTTTGAGAATGGTAAAATAATAGTTAATAACCAACATCAATTCACTAATATTAAATTGGAAGACTGGAGAGCTATAATTGGAGTTATACCACAGGAAATCAAGATTTTTAACGGCAATGTTTTAGATAATATTTTATTGGGAGCTGAAAATACTGTTGAAAATGTAGTGAAGTTTTGTCAAGACTTAGGCTTTGAAAAATTTATTGCAGAATTTCCTCAATGTTACGGAACAATATTAGGTGAAGAAGGTATTAATTTATCTGGAGGTCAAAAACAAATTATTGCTTTAGCAAGAGTATTGTATAAAAAACCACAATTCTTAATTTTAGACGAAGCTACAGCCGCAATGGACAGAAATACCGAAAATTTCACGATGCAATTGCTTTCAAAACTAGAAAATGAAGTGGCAATTTTATTTATTTCACATCGTTTGCATACCTTAAAAAATAATGCAGATAGAATTTATGTTTTGGAAAATGGTGTTATAACTTGTGAAGGAAACCACGAGAAATTAATACAAACTTCAAACTTTTATAGTGAATTTTGGAATGAAATGGCAACTGTTTCTATGTAGAATTTATTTTTTTAAATAAATTAACATTTTTGAAACTAAACTAAAAATTAAGAGTTTATGGATTTTACAACAAACACTTTTACAAAAATTTATTGACCCAATAGCTCGTTGCAATTGTCTTACAACAACAATTTAAGGGTAAACAATTTTAAAATTACTTTACTCCAATGCAATTAGAGTGACCAAAATTATATTGGCAAAATCAAACACAAAAATTGTGCAATTTAAAAGTGTTGATAATTAATTGTTTATGTTCTAAAACTAATTTAAACATCGGAAAATTGCATTTTTAAATCCGCAACTTTTCATATTCTTACCCGATAAAATTATTTATTCATCAATTCCTCAATTTCTTCAATTTCAATAGGAATGTTGCGCATTAAATTAAATGGCACTCCAGATTTATTAATCACCACATCATCTTCAATTCTAATGCCCATTTTTTCTTCAGGAATGTAAATTCCCGGTTCAACAGTAAAAACCATTCCGGCTTTCATCGGTGTTTTTAAAGCGCCATAATCGTGCGTGTCCAATCCCATATGATGCGAAGTTCCGTGCATGAAATATTTTTTGTAGGCTGGCCAATCCGGATTTTCATTCTTAACATCATTTTTATCAATCAGACCAAGTCCAATCAATTCAGAAGTCATCATTTTTCCTACTTCTTTATGGTATTCCGCCCAAAGAACTCCTGGAGCCAACATTTTTGTAGCTTCATTTTTAATCCTTAAAACAGCACTGTAAACCGCTTTTTGTCGGTCGGTAAAACGTCCGTTTACAGGAATTGTACGTGTCATATCGCTTGAATAATTTGCGTATTCAGCTCCAACATCCATCAAAAGCATATCGCCGTCCTTACATTCTTTGTTATTTTCAATATAATGCAACACACAGGCACTATAACCGGAAGCTATAATTGGCGTATAAGCAAAACCTTTGGAACGATTTCTTAAAAATTCGTGCATAAACTCGGCTTCAATTTCATATTCCATAATGCCGGGTTTTACAAACGGCAAAACTCTACGGAAGCCTTTTTCGGTAATATCACAGGCATTTTGTATGATTTCAATTTCTTCGGATTCTTTTACGCCGCGAATTTCTTGCAATATCTGATTGCTTTTTTCCCATTTGTGCGCAGGGAAATCGGCTTTGCATTTTTTAATGAAACGGTCTTCGCGAGACTCCAATTCAACAGATTGGCGGTAATGTTCGTTTGTGTTAAAATAAATGGTTTCCGCCTCGGTCATTAAATCGTAAAATATCTTATTAAATTCCGAAAGCCAATAAATGGTTTTTATACCTGAAACTTTTGTTGCTTCTTCTTTGGAATATTTTGCCCCATACCATATAGCAATATGTTCATTGGTTTCAGTAAGGAAAAGTATTTCACGATGATTTTCATTGATGGCATCTGGAAACAGCAACAAAACACTTTCTTCTTGGTCGGCACCGCTTAAATATAAGATGTCGCTGTGTTGTTCAAACGGCAAAGTGCTGTCGGCTCCAGTGGTAAAAATGTCGTTAGAGTTAAAAACCGCAATTGATTTCGGTTTCATTTGTGCAGTAAACTTCGCTCTGTTTTTAATAAAAAGCTTGTTGTTGATAGGATGGTACTTCATCTGAAAAAGGTTTTTAAATTATAAATTTTTAATGACAAAACTTAAGAATAGGCAGAAAATAAATTATTTTCAACAAATATTTCATTAAAAAGATTTAATTATATTAATTGACAACAAAGTTATAAATTTGTTGACAACCAACACTTTTAAATCTAATATTATTTATGCGAATATCAATCACATCTCTGCTTTTTCTTCTTTTTACAACATTAATTTTTTCGCAAAACAAACCTGCTTACAAATTGTACAATGAAAATGGCGGTAAAGTTTCTTATAAAAAAATGATCAACAAAATGAAAAAGGCCGATGTTGTTTTGTTTGGCGAACACCATAACAATCCAATTGTGCATTGGCTGCAATATGAAACTACGGTGGATTTAAACAAATCAAGAAAACTAACCTTGGGTGCAGAAATGTTTGAAGCCGACAATCAACAGGAATTAAACGATTATTTATCAGGAAAAATTACCCAAAAAGTTTTTGACACTGTTGCAAGATTGTGGAAAAATTATCCAACAGATTATAAACCTTTGGTGGATTTTGCAAAGAAAAATAAAATAAAATTTATTGCAACCAACATTCCTAGAAGTTTTGCAAGTAACGTATATAAAGGTGGATTTGAAAGCTTAGACTCACTTACACTCGAAGAAAAATCATGGAGTGCGCCATTGCCCATAAAATATGATGCCAATTTGCCCGGATATGTAAAAATGATGAAAATGATGGGAGGCCACGGCGGCGATAATTTGCCAAAAGCCCAAGCAATTAAAGATGCTACAATGGCTTATTTTATTATTAAAAATAGGGAAAATGATAAATTGTTCATTCATTATAACGGTTCTTACCATTCCGATGATTTTGAAGCAATTTTTTGGTATTTGAAACAAGAAGATCCAAACTTAAAGATTGTTACAGTTAGTGTAGTCGAATCCAAGAATGTAAAAAAGTTCGACAAAGAAAAAAAGGGAAAAGCCGATTTTATTATTGTGGTGCCTGAAACAATGACAAAAACGTACTAAAAGGCTCCCTAGCCCCCGAAGTGGGAACTAATATTGAAATGAAATAGGATAAAAGTTGAAATTTAAACAAGGTAAAATTAACAAATCAAAATCTTCAAAAATGAAAAAATTAACCACTTTATTTTGTTTTTTATTCCTTATTACTGGAATAAATGCCCAAAACACTTTAGTTAAAAACGTGCCATTTACAAATATCGGACCTTCAATTATGAGTGGTCGCGTTGTTGATATTGATGTAAATCCAAACCAACCAACCGAATTTTATGTGGCCTATGCTTCTGGCGGATTGTGGTACACAAATAATAACGGCACCTCATTCACTTCAATTGCTGACAATGCCCCAACGCAAAATATGGGAGATATTGCGGTTGATTGGAGCAATGGAACAATATGGATTGGCACTGGAGAAAGCAACTCTTCCCGTTCTTCCTATTCGGGAATTGGCTTGTTGAAAAGTACTGATAAAGGTAAAACATGGATAAATGTCGGCTTAACGGATTCTCATCATATTGGCCGAATAATCATCAATAAAAACAATCCAGAAGAGGTTGTTGTTGGCGCAATTGGTCATTTATACACGCCAAATGCCGAACGTGGGATTTTTAAAACCTTTGATGGAGGAAAAATTTGGAAAAATGTGTTGTTTATCAACGAAAATACGGGGGTTATTGATATTAGCGCATCGCCGACAAATCCAAATATTTTATATGCCGCTTCTTGGGAAAGAGAAAGAAAAGCTTGGGATTTTGATGGTGATGGAGAAAATTCGGCCATTTATAAAAGTATGGATGCGGGTTCAACATGGATAAAATTAACCGATGAGAAAAGTGGTTTTCCAACAGGAAGCGGTGTTGGGCGAATTGGACTTGCCGCTTTTAACAATGAGGTTGTTTATGCATTGCTCGACAATCAAAATAGAAGACCTGAAGAAAAAAAGGAGAAAAGTGAAAGCTTGAAAAAAGATGATTTCAAAGAAATGGGTGTTGACGAATTTTTGAAATTGGATGATGAAAAATTGAATATCTATTTGAAGGACAACGATTTTGATAAAAAATACACTTCAGAAAGTGTAAAATTATTGGTTAAAAAAGGAAAAATTAAGCCAAGTGATTTGAAAACTTATTTGGAAGATGCAAATTTTGTATTGTTGAATTCCGAAGTTATTGGTGCCGAAGTTTACAAATCGGAAGACGGCGGAAAAACTTGGAAAAAAACGCATGAAAATTATTTAGATGATGTTTATAGCTCTTACGGTTATTATTTCGGTATTATGGCAGTAAATACTTCAAACGAAAATAAAATTTATATTGGTGGTGTTCCTCTGTTAAAATCTGATAATGGTGGAAAAACATTTACTTCTATGGATCAAGAAAATCTTCATGCAGATCATCAGGCTTTGTGGGTAAATCCAAATTTAAACGGACATATCATCGACGGAAATGATGGCGGCGTGAATATTACTTATGATGATGGCAAAAACTGGATTAAAAATAACCAGCCGGCGGTTGGACAGTTTTATTATATAAATGTTGACAATCAGAAACCCTATAATGTTTATGGAGGTTTGCAGGACAATGGCGTTTGGTACGGTCCAAGTAATTACAAGGCTTCAAAAAGATGGGAAGCCAGCGGAGATTATCCTTACAAAAGTATTGGCGGCGGTGACGGAATGCAGGTTCAAATAGATAATAGAGACCATAATATTGTATATGCAGGATCGCAATTTGGGTATTATTATCGGGTGAATTTGAAAACAAAAGTGCGTATTTCTATTCATCCAATGCATGAATTGGGCGACTCGCCATACCGTTACAATTGGCAGGCCCCAATTTTATTATCTAAACACAATCAGGATATTTTATATGTGGGCGCTAATAAATTGTTGCGCTCCATGGATAAAGGCGAATCTTTTGAAGTAATTTCAGAAGATTTAACCACTGGTGGAAAAACAGGAAATGTGGCTTTTGGAACAATCACTGCCATTTCTGAAAGTCCATTTCAATTTGGATATATTTATGTGGGAAGCGATGATGGTTATGTCAATGTCACCACCAACGGCGGCGGAAGCTGGACCAGAATTTCAGATAAATTACCACAAGAACTTTGGGTTTCTCGTGTTATTGCATCGCAACATGAAAAAGAACGCGTTTATGTTGCCTTAAACGGCTATAGAAATGACGATTTTAAACCTTACATTTTTTTAAGTGAAAATGGCGGAAACACATGGAAAAGCATCATCGGAAACTTACCGAATTCTCCCGTAAATGTGATTAAAGAAGATCCAAATGACGAAGCTATTTTATTTGTGGGAACCGACAATGGTGTATATGTGAGTTTTGATAAAGGCGAGACTTGGCAGGAATTTTCTAACGGATTGCCAAAAGTGGCAGTGCACGATTTGGTGATTCAAGATGAGGCAAAAGACTTGGTAATTGGAACTCACGGACGTTCAATTTATAAGGCTAATATCGCTGCATTACAGCAATTTAATACCATAAAAAACAAATCCGTAACCATTTTTGAAATTCCTGAGGTAAGATATTCTTCTCGTTGGGGAAGTTCATGGAGTGTTTGGGATGAAGTTAACGAGCCAAAAATAAGCATTCCTTTTTATGTTTCAAACGAAGGAAATTTTGAAGTCATTATCACTTCTGAAGACGGTATTGAATTAAACAGGTTTTCAGTTCAGGCAGATAAAGGATTTAATTTTGCTGAATTCGATTTAGCTTATATTGAAAAAGGAAAAACAGCCTATCTAAAAAAACACAAATCAGCCGAAATTAAAAAAGCAAAAAATGAAAAATTCTATTTAATTAAAGGGAAGTATTTCGTTAATATTGGAGAAGCCAAAAAAGCTTTTGAGGTGAAATAAAAAAATGAAAAAAAGCGCATTTATTATTGTATTAATTTTATTGAGCAGTCAAATAAGTGCGCAATCAAACTGGAAAATGTTTTGGAAACAATCTGCTCCACACAAAATGTGGGTATTATTTCATCCTTGTAAAGCTAAAAAGGCTTCGGAAATTTCCTATGAAGCCACAAGGGTTTCTGATTCAATTGCCAAAACCGATTTGTTGGATAAAGATTTAGCTGGCGGACAAGTAGATGCCTTTAGGCACGCCTATTGGATGGCGAGATTGCGCCAAGAAATTGGGAAGCGAGCAGCAATTTCTTTAGGGAAAGCGCATGAAAAAGACAATTATAGAACATTTAAGAAGAAACAACTTGAAAATGGAATTATTCCCGACAAAGCTTCAAAAGAAATGGATTTGTTCAATAACAAAGTTGGATTGCGTTATTCAGAAAAAGGAATTTTAACTTCTAAAAATGAACTTATCCATAAAATTATCAATGCTATTTTAATGGGTGATTTAAAAGTGATAAAAAAGGACACTATCGGAAATTTTTTAACCTGTGATGGAGAATTAATACCTTCAGAAGAGTTGCTCAATACATGGAAAAATAGAAAGTGCTTAATTCCTTCAAATAAATAAAAGACTGAATAATTTTAAAAAAGCCCAATTAAATTGGGCTTTTTTATTCATAAAGCCATTTTTAATTTTTTATTGACTTTTAGTCTTTACTATGGCATAATGCCCTATTGTACTCAAAATTCATACGGGTTATATTTAATAATTGCACTTCTTGTGGACAAACTATAGCACAGGCACCAGTATTTGAACAGCTGCCAAAACCTTCATTATCATATGCATTTACCATCCAAAGCACTCTTTCGCTGCGTTCAACTTTACCTTGAGGCAGTTTTGCCAAGTGACTTATTTTAGCTGAGACAAATAGCGCAGCAGATGAATTTTTACATACGGCAACACAGGCACCACAACCTATACACGCGGCACTATCAAAAGCACTTTCTGCAATGTCATGCGATATAGGAATTGAATTTGCTTCGGGAGCCATTCCTGTAAAAGAGGAAATATAACCTCCAGCCTGAATGATTCGATCCATAGAACTTCTATCCACTTTTAAATCTCTAATAACAGGAAATGAATTTGCTCTAAAAGGTTCAATAGTAATGGTATCGCCATCGTTAAATGAGCGTAAGTGAGTTTGGCAAGTTGTGTAATGCTCTTCTGGTCCGTGAACTTTTCCATTTATAACCAATGAACACTGTCCGCAAATTCCTTCGCGGCAATCATGGTCAAATTCTACGGTCGGTTGATCTTTAGTGGCAAGCTCTTCATTAAGAACATCTAACATTTCTAAAAAAGACATATCAGAACTCAAGTCGGATAATAGGTAGGTTACTAATTTCCCTTTTGTTTTGGCATTTTCTTGTCGCCATATTTTAAGTGTGAGTTTCATAATCTTTATTATTTGTATGAGCGAACTGTTGGTTTAACTTCAGTAAATTCTAATGGTTCTTTGTGTAATTTCCAATCCTTTCCCTGTTGCCATTCCCAAGCAGCAGAGTACATATAATTTTCATCATCACGCATTGCTTCCCCATCTGGAGTTTGGTAATCTTCACGAAAGTGAGCACCACAACTTTCTTTTCTGTTTAAAGCATCAACAGCCATTAATTCAGCTATTTCTAAATAATCTGCCAAGCGCCCTGCTTTTTCCAATTCTGAGTTTGGCCCATTTTCATTTCCAGGGATTGCAGCGTTTTCCCAAAATTCTTTACGTAATTTTTTAATTTCTTCAATAGCCCAAATCATTCCTTTTTCATTTCTGGACATCGCTACTTCTTTAAACATAATTTTACCTAAACGTCTATGAATGTGGTCAACAGGCGTAGTGCCTTTAATAGCCAATAATTTTGCTATTTGATCTTTTACAACTTTTTCAGCTTCATCAAATTCAGGAGAATCTGTTGAGATTTTACCAGTTTTAATATCATCTGCTAAATAATTAGAAATGGTATTTGGTAAAATAAAATTACCGTCAACAGATGCTTGTAAAAGAGAGTTTGCACCCAAACGGTTTGCTCCATGGTCAGCAAAGTTTGCTTCGCCTACAGCAAATAAACCAGGTATTGTAGTTTGCAATTCGTAATCAACCCATAAACCTCCCATAGAAAAATGAGCCGCTGGTGATATTTTCATTGGTTCTTTATAGGCGTTAATAGCAGTAATTTTTTCATACATTGTAAAAAGATTGCCATAACGTTCCTTAATAGTGTCTTCACCTAATTTTTCTATAGCCGTTTTAAAGTCGAGATATACGGCATTTTTTAAAGGACCTACTCCATGACCAGCATCTAATCTTTCTTTAGCGGCACGCGAAGCTACATCACGAGGAACTAAATTTCCAAAAGCGGGATAACGACGTTCTAAGTAATAATCTCTATCTTCATCAGGAATATCGCCAGGAGCACGGTTTTCATCTTTGTTTTTAGGAACCCATATACGTCCATCATTTCTGAGTGATTCAGACATCAAGGTTAATTTAGATTGATGTTCGCCAGATTGTGGTAAAGCAGTGGGGTGAATTTGAGTCCAAGATGGATTTGCAAAAAAAGCACCCTTTTTATGTGCACGCCAGTTTGCTGAACCATTTGAATTCATTGCTAAAGTTGATAAATAGAAGATTTTGCCAAAACCACCTGTTCCAAAAACCACTGCATGTGCCGAATGTCTTTCAATTTCACCTGTATTTAAATTACGAGCAATAATACCGCGAGCTTTGCCATTTACAATTACAATATCAAGAATTTCATGACGGCTATATTGTGTTAACTTCCCAGCCTTAATTTGATTCATCATGGCCTGATAAGTTGCTAAAAGAAGTTGTTGTCCAGTTTGTCCACGTGCATAGAAGGTTCTTGATACCAATACACCACCAAATGAGCGATTACTTAAATATCCGCTATATTCACGTCCAAAAGGAACACCTTGAGCAACCATGTGGTCTATTAAATCAACAGAAACTTCTGCCATTCTATACACATTAGCTTCTCGAGATCTAAAATCGCCTCCTTTAATGGTATCATAAAACATTCTATATACGTTGTCGCCATCATTTTTATAATTTTTCGCTGCATTTACGCCACCTTGGGCGGCTACAGAGTGGGAGCGTCTTGCGGAATCCTGAAAAAAGAAAACCTTTACATTATAGCCCAATTCAGCTAATGATGCAGCTGCGCCGCCACCAGATAATCCGCCACCAACTACAATTATGTCTAATTTTTTGCGGTTTGCAGGGTTAACAATTCGGGTTTTAGCAAGGTAATTTTGCCATTTATCTTTTAAAGGTCCTTCTGGAATTTTTGCGTTAAGAGCCATAATTCTATGTTATTTTAAGTAAAGAATGATAGGAATGATGGCAAATAAAATTGCCATAATTAAACTGAAGCATAATGCTATATACTTTATAATGTTCATCACTTTTTTAGGGTATATCCCCAAAGAACGATGAGCGCTTTCAATTCCATGAACTAAGTGAAAACCCAATGCTATAATCGCTATTTCATAAATAAGTACAAACCACCAAACTTTAAAAGTAGCAGTTACCAAATCGTATAAGTCGTGTTCTACATTAAGCACTTTATAGGGCAACCAAAATTGCGTCATGTGTAAAACAATGAAAACACCAATAACAGTTCCCAAAAGTCCCATATTTCTGGAATACCATGCGCTTGTTGATTTGTCGGTAACCTGATATTTTTCTCCTTTAGATTTATTATTTTGAAGTGTAATTAATAATGCATCTACAACATGTGCAATAATTGAGGCATAAAGTACCCAAGCAACAAATGTTACTGGCCAAAAGTGCACTAAAAAGTGAGAATATGCATTATACATATCATGTGCATTTTCTACATTCCCCCAAAATTCTATCGGGAAAAAAGAATCAGGAATAACCAATATAAGATTCCCAATAAGGTGAATAATAAGAAAAAAGATGATGAAAAGTCCAGTTATAGCCATTAGATTTTTACGCCCAACTGATGTTTTGAATAGTCCTTTTTTAACTGCCATAAGGCTAACTTTTAGAATTTAATTTTTAAAGGTAAAACAGGAACACGTTTTTTAGAATGACATTTGTCAGATTTCGTTTATAGATACATTATTTAAATTGAATCTAAATTACTTATATATACATGCTGTTTTTTCAAATTCTCAATTCAAATTGGTACATTTGGTTTTTCAAAATTAATAAAATGAGCGGATTTTTATCTTCAACAATTGCAAGAAAAGTAGCGATGGCTTTATCTGCACTTTTCCTTATTATTTTCTTACTTATTCATTTAACGGTTAACATAACTTCATTATTCAGTGAAAATGTGTTCAATGAATTGTCCCATTTTATGGGAACAAATTTTTTGGTACAATTTTTAATGCAGCCCATTTTAATTTTTGGTGTTGTTTTTCACTTTGTGATGGGAATAGTGTTAGAGTTAAAGAATAGAGGGTCACGAACTGTAAAATATGTTAAATACAATGGTGCCGCAAACTCCACTTGGATGTCAAGAAATATGCTACTAAGCGGAGGGGTTATTTTGGCATTTCTTGTATTGCATTTTTTAGATTTTTGGTTTCCAGAAATGAACCACAAATACATTGAATTCTTGCCAGAAGATCCAACAAGGTATTTTGGGGAATTGCAACATAAATTTACCAATCCATTAAGAGTAGGCGCTTATGTAATTGCTTTTGTATTATTGGCATTGCATTTATTGCATGGTTTTCAATCGGCATTCCAATCTCTTGGTTTAAATAGATACATAAAAGGTTTAAGGACATTGGGTAAAATTTACGCGGTAGTTATTCCTCTAGGATTTATTATCATCGCTTTGTTTCACTATTCTAGTCAACTTAACCATTAATCTTATAAAATTATGACGACTTTAAATTCAAGAATACCAGAAGGTCCAATAAAAGATAAATGGACATTATATAAAGACAAAATAAACTTGGTAAACCCAGCCAACAAACGCAATATAGATATTATTGTTATTGGAACGGGTTTGGCAGGAGGTTCTGCGGCCGCTACTTTAGCTGAATTAGGCTATAGCGTAAAGGCATTTGCTTACCAAGATTCTCCTCGTCGCGCACATTCAATTGCAGCGCAAGGCGGAATCAACGCTTCAAAAAATTATATGGGTGATGGTGATTCAAACTATCGCTTGTTTTATGATACTGTAAAAGGCGGTGACTATCGTTCGCGTGAAGCGAATGTTTACCGATTGGCCGAAGTCTCAGGAAACATTATAGATCAATGTGTAGCACAAGGAGTTCCTTTTGCACGTGATTATGGTGGATTGCTGGACAATCGTTCGTTTGGTGGCGTGCTGGTTTCCCGTACTTTTTATGCAAAAGGACAAACAGGTCAACAACTGTTATTAGGTGCTTATTCTGCAATGAATCGCCAAATTGCGCGCGGTAAAATAGAAATGTTTAACCGTCACGAAATGCTAGATGTTGTTATTGTTAATGGAAAAGCAAGAGGCATTATTGCACGAAATTTAATTACGGGAGAAATTGAACGCCATTCTGCACACGCAGTTGTTATTGCAACTGGAGGTTACGGAAACGTTTATTTCTTATCAACCAACGCAATGGGTTCTAATGCAACCGCTGCCTGGAAAATTCACAAAAAAGGAGCGTATTTTGCAAATCCTTGTTTCACACAAATTCATCCAACTTGTATTCCAAGATCGGGAGATTATCAATCAAAATTAACATTGATGTCTGAATCACTCAGAAATGATGGTCGAATTTGGGTTCCAGCAAAAATTGAAGATGCAAAAGCCATTCAACAAGGAAAATTAAAACCAATTCAAATTGCTGCAGAAGATAGAGATTATTATTTAGAAAGACGGTATCCAGCTTTTGGAAATTTAGTGCCTCGGGATGTTGCTTCTAGAGCGGCAAAAGAGCGTTGTGATGCTGGTTTTGGCGTTAACGCAACAGGCGAAGCCGTTTATTTGGATTTTGCCACAGCTATTAAACGATATGGTACTGAACAAGCCAAAATTCATGGGATTCATAATCCTTCTGTAGAAAAAATTACTGAATTAGGTGAGGCTGTGATTGAAGAAAAATACGGAAATTTATTCCAGATGTATGAGAAAATCATCGATGAAAATCCATATAAAACACCAATGATGATTTATCCTGCAGCACACTATACTATGGGTGGTATATGGGTTGATTATAACTTAATGACCACTGTTCCTGGATTATACTGTATTGGGGAAGCTAATTTCTCCGACCACGGAGCAAATAGGCTTGGCGCTTCTGCATTGATGCAAGGTTTGGCAGATGGTTATTTTGTGCTTCCTTATACCATTGGCGATTATTTGTCAAATGATATCAGAACTGGAAAAATTTCAACTGATAGTCCTGAATTTGACGCAGCTGAAAAAGAAATAAAAGACAAATTGGATTTCTTTATCAACAACAAGGGAACCAATTCCGTAGATTATTACCATAAGAAATTAGGGAAGGTAATGTGGGATAAAGTTGGGATGGCTCGTAATGAAAAAGGGTTAAAAGAAGCCATTAAAGAAATTCAGGAAATTAGGGAAGACTTCTGGAAAAACGTAAAAGTGCCGGGAAGTTTAAATGAATTTAACCAAGAACTTGAAAAAGCTGGTAGGGTTGCTGATTTTTTAGAGTTGGGTGAATTGTTTGCAAAAGATGCTTTGGAACGCGAAGAATCTTGTGGAGGTCATTTCCGTGAAGAACACATAACCGAAGACGGGGAAGCAAAAAGAGACGATGAAAATTTCGCCTATGTTGCCGCTTGGGAATATACAGGAAAACCCAGTGAGGCTATTTTGCATAAAGAACAATTAGAATTTAAAGATATCGAATTAAAAACACGTTCATACAAATAATAAGACATTATGAATTTAACGTTAAAAATTTGGAGACAAAAAGGACCACAAGACAAAGGTCGGATGGTCGAATATAAAGTAACTGATATTTCAGAACACATGTCATTTTTGGAAATGATGGACGTTTTAAATGAAAGTCTGGTTGCAAAAAATGAAGAACCGATAGCTTTTGATCACGACTGCAGAGAAGGTATTTGCGGAATGTGTTCTTTACAAATTAATGGAGAACCTCACGGACCAGATAGAGGTATTACAACCTGTCAATTGCATATGCGTATGTTTAAAGATGGGGACACTATTTTTATAGAAACTTTTAGG
>JAQVGD010000136.1 GCA_028696945.1 Lutibacter sp. | reverse complement strand
ATCAAGTTATACCATAGATTACGCCGCAATAAGAGTGGTAAAAGTCAGTGATCTTTTAATAGAAGACTGCATTCTGGAAAATGTTTTCTTCGGAGTTTTAGTTGAAAAATCGAAAAGAGGAATTATTCGAAATAATAAAATCTCCAGTATCCGCAAAGGCGAAGCCAGCTCAGGAAACGGCATTCATATTTGGAGTGGCGATAAAATTGAAATTTACAACAATGAGCTGTTTGGGCTTCGTGATGGCATTTACTTCGAATTTGTTAATAACAGCACTATTTATAAAAATTACAGCCATGACAATATTCGTTATGGGCTACATTTTATGTTTTCAAATAACAATGAGTATCACCATAATGAGTTTAGAAATAATGGAGCTGGTGTTGCGGTTATGTTTTCTAAATTTATCGACATGCATCATAATAAATTTTGGTTTAATTGGGGATCAGCTTCCTACGGATTGCTGTTAAAAGAAATTTATGATGCAGACATTTATGATAATTTGTTCGAACAAAATACCATTGCAATCAATGCAGAGGGTTCTACCAGAATTAATTATAAAAACAATGTTTTTTTGCGAAATGGCTGGGCAATTAAAATTGCGGGAGCTTGCTATACAAACATTTTTTTACATAATGATTTTATGAGCAATTCGTTGGATTTGGCGTACAATTCTAATATCAACGACAATAAGTTCGATAATAATTATTGGAGTGAATATACTGGATATGATTTAGATAAAAATGGCATTGGCGATGTGCCTTACAGACCTGTAAAACTTTTTTCTTACATTGTGAATAAAACACCTCAAGCCTTGGTATTACTGAGGAGTTTGTTTGTTGATATTGTCAATTTTTCAGAAAAAGTTTCACCGGTTTTTACGCCAGACGAATTAATGGACAACAACCCACTAATGAAAAGAATAAATGATTGAATTTAAGAATTTACACAAACGATTTGGAAAATTAGTTGTTTTGGACGGTTTGGATCTCGAAATAAGCAAAGGAGGAATATTTGCCATTCTCGGGCCAAATGGATCGGGAAAAACCACCTTAATAAAATGTTTGCTCGGCATGGTTATCCCAAATAAAGGCGAAATAAATTTTACCAAAAAAAGTGTTTTACGGCAGTGGGAATATCGGAATAACTTAAATTATTTGCCGCAAATTGCCAATTTTCCACCAAACTTGACGGTAATTGAGCTGATAAAAATGGTTAAAAACTTGAGGCCAAAAGATGCAAATGATGAAGAACTTATTGAGCTTTTTGGATTGAAAGATTTTTTGGACAAAAAACTTGGAAATTTATCGGGCGGAACAAAACAAAAAGTGAATATTGTGCTAACATTTATGTTCGACAGCGATTTAATTGTTCTGGATGAACCCACAAATGGGTTGGATCCAATTGCGCTTATTAATTTAAAAGCAATTATTCAAAGAGAAAAGGACAAAGGAAAAACCATATTAATTACCACGCATATTATGAGTTTTGTTGATGAAGTTGCCGATGAAATTGTTTTTTTACTCGATGGTAAAATATATTTTAAAGGAACCATTGAAGCCTTAAAAAAGCAAACAAACAATGAGAATTTAGAACATGCAATCGCTAATTTAATAGCCAAACAAGATGCTTAAAATATTAAAATATAGTTTTTACGATTTAATGCGTAGCCGTTGGAGCTATGTGTACTTTTTGTTTTATTTGATTTTGGGCTTCGTATTATTATTTCTGAATAACGACGTGGACAAAGCCGTAATCACAATAATGAATATCATCATTGTTTTAACGCCGTTAATAGGTACTATTTTTGGTGTAATGTACTATTACGATTCAAAGGAATTTACAGAATTGTTATTGGCGCAACCCATAAACCGTAAAAAAATATTTATGGGACAATATTTGGGGATTTCAATTTCTCTGACCTTAAGTTTGCTTTTGGGATTGGGAATACCTTTTGTTTTGTATGGATTATTTAAATCGACCGCTATTTTTAATTTTACCTTGTTATTGGTTGTTGGCACTTTCTTGAATTTTATTTTTGTCGCTTTGTCTTATAACATTGCACTTTCTACCGAAAATAAAATCAAGGGGTTTGGCTACGCCATTTTAATGTGGTTATTTTTGGCCGTCATTTACGATGGGATTTTTCTGATATCATTGGTGCTTTTAAATGAGTATCCATTAGATAAATTTTCATTGGTTGCCACCATGTTTAATCCAATCGATTTATCGCGAATTTTAATTTTGTTGAAGTTGGATATTTCCGCACTGTTAGGATACACAGGTGCTGTATTCCGTAAATTCTTTGGAACAAATTTTGGAATGTTGGTTTCTATGAGCGTTTTGGTGTTGTGGGTAATTTTACCAGTTTTCAGAATGAACTTAAAGCTACGGAAAAAAGATTTTTAAAAAAAAGTTCCGAAATTAATTTCGGAACTTTTTTTATATTTTTATACCTTATCATATTTGACTTGCAAATTTTTTAGCATACTGTCTGATATTTTCTCCAAATCGAACTTGTGTTGCCAATCCCAATCTTTTCTGGCTTCGGAATCATCAATACTGCTTGGCCAACTGTCGGCAATACTTTGCCTAAAATCTGAATGATAAGAGATATCAAACCCAGGAATAAATTTTTTGATTGTCTCCGCAATTTCTTTTGGGGTAAAACTTATGGCGGCCAAATTGTAGGAGGACCTAATTTTTATGTTTTCGGCAGGTGTCGCCATTATTTTTAGGGTGGCGTCAATCGCATCGTCCATATACATCATGGGCAATTTGGTGTCTTTATTTAAAAACGAATCGTAATTGCCATCTAACAACGCTTTATGGTAAATTTCAATGGCATAATCGGTTGTTCCACCACCTGGACTCGTTTTCCAGCTAATAATTCCTGGATAACGGATGCTTCTAACATCAACTCCGTATTTATTATAGTAATATTCACACCAGCGCTCTCCCGCCAATTTACTTATTCCATAAACGGTGGTAGGTTCCATCACTGTTTTTTGAGGCGTATTTTCTTTTGGCGTTGTTGGTCCGAATACGGCTATTGAACTAGGCCAAAATATTTTTTTAATCTTTCCTTCTTTCGCTAAATTAAGAATGTTCAATAACGAATTCATATTGAGTTCCCAAGCTTTTGCCGGAAACTTTTCACCTGTTGCCGAGAGCATCGCGGCCATCAAATACACTTCATTAATCGCATATTTGTCAATTATGGCAGAAATCTGGTTATAATCTAGTGCATTTATAAATTCAAAAGGTCCCGAATGCATTAATTCATCACTTCCTTCACTGATGTCTGATGCAATTATGGTATTTTTTCCATATTTTTTGCGTAATTTTAGCGTCAGTTCAGTGCCAATCTGACCGCAAGCACCTATAATTAATATGCTTTTATTCATATAGTTGATATCCTTTTATTACGGTTGCAAATATACTGAAAATAAAAATTTCTTTATATTTCTAATCGTTTTTTCTCAAGTTATTAATTTTATTATAAATTAGTGTAATAAATAGTATTTTTGGCGTAAATAACTTTTAGTATGAAGTATATAGTTGCCCTTTTATCAATTATTTTGTTGTTAAATTTTTCTTGCAATAAAAATAAAGGGACTGCAGAGGTTTCCAGAAAATCCGATTCTTTGAAATTTGATGTAAATCGAATAGAAAACAGGATTGGGGAAACACTAAACCCTGAAGCAAAAGAGGCATTAGAGCATTGGAAAGAATATCAGGAGGTTGACGAATTCTTGTTAAAATATTATAGCATTACAACTTTGGAAGCCCTTACAGATGCAAAAGAACTTTCAGAATTGGTTAAATTTATGAAAGACTCCATAAGGGTTGAAAAATTGCGAAAACGGAATATCATAGCACGAATCAATGTACTGCACAATGAAACGTTGCGATTGGCTGATATGGCCACAATTCCTTCAATTTCAGAAGAAGAAGTGAAAGAGGAGGTTGGTAATATAGTTTCAATCTATTCAGCGATTAATTCAAAAATAAATACCATTTATCAGGCTGAAAGTCTTCAAAAAGCATTAGAAGTTGATACGGAAACTCCTGTTGAAATTCAAGAAACCACCACGCCGCCATCTTATAGAAATATGGAGCAAACCAGACTTTTAAATAAAAACGATATTAACAATAGGCAAAGATGAAACGAGCATTCCAAATTTTGATACACAGCAGAATGATTAATGGCGAACAGCATCTGTACCAACAAAAAATAAAATATAAACAGATGAAACGCCTACAACAGAATCATCTAACAGAAAAAAGAAAGATGCTAAGCGTTCCATTTGACAAATAAAAAACAATAAAAAATAGCAAATAAAACGAGCCATAACAAATTTTGATACACAGCAGAATGATTAATGGCGAACTGCATCTGTACCAACAAAAAAATAAAATATAAACAGAAGAAACGCCTACAACAGAGTCATCTAATAGAAAAAAGAAAGATGCTAAGCGTTCCATTTGACAAATAAAAAGCAATAAAAAATAGCAAATAAAACGAGCCATAACAAATTTTGATACACAGCAGAATGATTAATGGCGAACAGCAGCTGTACCAACAAAAAAATAAAAATTAAACAGATGAAAAAGATACATGTACTTATTTTCCTGGTTGTGTTTTCAGCCTGTGATAATAAACAATCCGAAAGAAAAAATATAAAGATTAACTCTGAAAAAAAGGCTGTAAATGCCACGTTGGATGCTTGGCATAAAAACGCCTCTGAGTCAAAGTATGATGCGTATTTTAATGCTATGGCTAGCAGCAGTATTTTTATTGGAACCGATGCTTCGGAATATTGGAACAACAAAGACTTTAAAACATTTAGCAAGCCGTTTTTTGATTTGGGTAAAGCCTGGGATTTTAAACCGTTAACACGAAATGTTTATATTTCTGCCGATGGAAAGATTGCTTGGTTTGATGAACTTTTAGATACTTGGATGGGAATTTGCAGAGGTTCGGGAGTTTTAAGCAAAACTGAAAATACCTGGAAAATAGAACAATATATACTTTCTGTAACCATACCAAATACGCACATCACTGACGTTATTGCAATAAAAAAGGAAAAAGATTCTTTATTTTTAAGCAGACAAAAAAAGTAAGTCATTAAATTAAATCCTTTACAATATCATAAATAAGTTCTGATTCATAACCTTTTGAACTTAAATAAGTTAAGAGTTTGCTTCTTTTTTTGAAAGAATTGGGCTCTTTAATTACCGCATATTTTTTTTTCGCAACTTTTTGAATGGTTTTTAAATAATCTTCATCATCAATTTCTTTTAAGGCAGTTTTAATGTTATAAGGCGAAATATTCCTGAATTTTAGCTCATTTACAATTCGAACTTTCCCCCAGTTTTTCATGGAAAATTTTCCTCTGGCAAAGGCTTTTGAAAAACGCTCTTCATTTAAAAAATTGTGTTGCAACAAATGAAGTGTAATTTTATCTTTGGCCTCAGGAATCATACGCAAATCGCACAATTTTTGAGCAACTTCCTTATGACAGCGTTCTTGGTAAGCACAAAAATTCTCCATCAATTTAGTTGCTTCTGCTACCGTATAGGTTTTGTCGTTTTTCATTTCGTACAAATTATAAAAACTATTTAGTTACTTTAAGTACTGTTTAATTGCGAATTATTGATTTCTTTTCAACTTAATATTCGTTAGAAACTGGCTTTTCATTACTATACGCAAAAAATAATATAGCTTACTCATCCTTTTGAATATAAGTATGAATAATTTTTTCAGTTTCTTGATTTTCTGATAGTTCTAACAACGTACGATTGACATCTAAAATAAGCTGTGAATTTCCAGGAAAGGCAAAACCATAACCTTGTTTATAATATTCAGCTTTACTGATATAAAGATTTTCATTCTCATTATTTTTTAAATAGTAAAGTAATTGTGGTCGATCAAAAACAACGGCTTCTACATCTTTATTTTCTAGTTTTTCAATAGCTTCTGCCAAATTACCCACACCAATTACTTTTGCTTTCGCTTTTGTTAAAAATGCTTCCGAAGGCGAACCTGAAATAGTCGCTGCTTTTTTACCTGAAAGCTGCTCAACGGTTGAAATAGTTGTAGATCCAATACTAGAAAGTGTAAGAGTACTTGCTATTCCTGCTATCATAGATGTGGCGAAAACTATAGTTACAACCATCCATGTTCCAGCTATTATTCTACCCATTACGGTAATAGGTGCTTTATCGCCATAACCTGTTGTGCTCATAGTTACAATAGCCAACCACATACCCGTTCCAATACCTTGAAGCGGTTTGTGAGGAAATTGCTCTGGTGATTTTTTACGCTCAGCCAACCAAAAAAGAGAACCTACAATAGCAAGTATTATTAAAAAAATACCGACAGCAATTAATAGTTTGAGACTAAATAATGGTTTAAACTTTTCCCAAAGACTAAGATTGTCAATTCGAGAAATAATGGATATGCTTGAGTTGTAGAATGGTTGTGAAAATCGCATAGTTTCTAAACGTTTAGCGGTAATACTAATTGGACCGACTACTAAATCGACATTGCCTTTATTTAAAGCAAGTAAAACATCTTCTACATTTTTAAAAGGAACATACTCATAGCTCCAAGCCTTTTTTTCTGCAATTTTATCCCAAATTTCAACAGAAATACCAGTATTTGTATTCTCAAACACAAAAGGCTCACTTCCCGCAACACCAACGCGAAGTGTTTTTGTAGATTCGTCCGCTGCTTTTGTTTGTGCCTTGATTGGAGCAGCACAATAAAGAAGGGTTAAAAATAAAAAAAATGGTTTTAATAAAAATTTAAGCATTATAGGATTCAATTGGTCATTTTTAAGGTTATTTTTCACTTTCTTTAGCAATCTATTGGGTTTTAAATTATGGCTAATATAGGTATAAAAAATATTTAACTATTTATTTTGGATGCTTTCAAGTAGTGTTTTGTATAATAAAGACAGGATAAGTGGTAGGTAATGTCCTTTCATTTAAGCACAAACCAAATCTTTTGCGTTTTGTTTTTACCTTATTTTTTTAAAATCCAAATCAAAAGATTTGGTACCACAAGTACTTCTTTTCGCAGAACAACCAAATCAATATTTTCAGAAAATCAGTAGGTTAATTGATTACACTTAGATAAGGCACTATTTCCTTTAAAAACGGTTTCTTTCCAGATCTCATTATTGAAGATAGTGTGCAAAGCAAGTGTTACCCAATAATCTTTTTCAATCTATTTCAGGATGATACAGTACTAACGGTTTAGAGCATGAAAAGTTACGCTTTTGAAAACGCAATTTTCCGATGTTTAAAAATAGTTTTTTTATTTGTTTTAAATATCATATTAGTTAGAATTAAGCAACTTTTTATGCGCATTGTTACCTGTAGGGCATTATTTTTTTATACCAATCAGTTCGTAATTAGTACTTCTACCTCCTGCCGTTTCTTTTCTTAAAATTCCTTTTTTTATTAAATCTTGAATATCTCTTAGAGCTGTATCTGGTGAACATTTAGTGATTTTCGCCCATTTTGAAGATGTTAGCTTTCCTTCAAATCTATCTAGTAATTTGTTTAACATTAGTTTTTGTCTTTCATTTTGAATTAAGATAGAGTTTCGATTCCAAAAATTATGTTTTTGCATTACTTTTTGCAAAGTAATATTTGAAGCTTCAAGAGCGTCTAAAAGGCAATTTAAAAACCATTTAATCCAATTGGTAATATCTAAATTTCCTTGTTGAGTTTTTTCAAGGATCTCGTAATAACTTTTCCTTTCTATTCTGATTTGGGATGACATACTATAAAATCTTTGAGAAATGCCATCAGCTCTTGCTAATAATAAATCTGTTAAAGCTCTTGCAATTCTCCCGTTACCATCCTCGAAAGGATGAATTGTTATAAACCAAAGATGCGCAATACAAGCTTTTATTACAGGTTCAATGTTTTCGGTATTGTTAAACCATTTTAAGAAAACATCCATTTCTTTTTCAATATTTTCTGAATCTGGAGCTTGAAAATGAACTTTTTCTTTTCCTAAAGCTCCAGAAACAACTTGCATTGGTCCGGTAGAGTCATTTCGCCAATATCCTATTAATATTTTATACATTCCACTTCTTCCTGTTGGGAATAAGGAGTAATGCCAGTCAAATAGTCTTTCTTTGGTTAATTTTTCAGTAAATTTTTGTGTTGCGTCTAACATCATATCTACAACACCGTCAACATTTCTTTCGGATAATATAAGTCCAGAAATATTCATTCCTAATCTTCTCGCAATCGAAGAACGAACCTGGTCAGCATTTAAAATTTCACCTTCAATTTCAGTAGATTTTATTACATCTAAAGTCAGATTTTCTAAAACAGCCTCATTTTGTAATTCAAAACCAAGAACTTCCATTTTGCCGATAATTCTACCTTGTAAATTTCTGACTTCTCCTATTAATCCTATTATCTCTTCATTGTTCCAAAGAAAGTTAGGCCAGTTCTCTTTTTGATAAATGTATGGTTTCATTTTCTGCACATTATGCGGTAAATATAAAATTTATTTACCGCAAACAAAAACTATTCTCATTATATTTTGCGGTAAATAGGTATTGTAATCTTCGCATGATTTTTTTTCGAGCCTTACAGGTAAAAGTTTTTAATCCCTGTTCTAGGACGACACATTTCATAAATTTGATACCTCTGAATGAATTTACAATTTATTATCTTTATAAAAAATTTAGCAATGTATCGATTATGCTTTTTTTTCTTATTCATTTTAACCAATTGTAATCAAAAAACCGCAACAAAAATGCCCGAATATAAATTTACCAACAACCTAATAAAGGAAACAAGTCCATACTTGCTGCAGCACGCACACAATCCAGTAAATTGGCATGCATGGAATAAGGAAACCCTAGCACTTGCCAAAAATGAAAACAAATTGCTGTTAATTTCCATTGGATATTCTTCCTGCCATTGGTGTCATGTAATGGAGCATGAAAGTTTTGAAAATGAAGAAGTGGCCGCGGTAATGAATAAATATTTTATTTGCGTTAAAGTTGATAGGGAAGAGCGTCCCGATGTAGATCAGGTATATATGAATGCCGTACAATTAATTACTGGCAGAGGTGGCTGGCCTTTAAACTGCGTGGCTTTACCCGTTGGAAGACCTATTTGGGGAGGTACTTACTTTCCAAAAGAAAATTGGATAAGCGCACTGGAGCAATTGGCGAAATTATATGAAGAAACACCAGAAAAA
>JAQVGD010000135.1 GCA_028696945.1 Lutibacter sp. | reverse complement strand
GTTGGCATTGCTAAACATTTGTGCACAGCCACACACCCACCTTTTGTCACCTAATTGTATTAATTTTCTATCCAAATCAGTCAAATTCTGTTTTTGATGATCGGCACGAATGTCCAAACCATTGCAAGCTCCAGCATTATAGGTTTGTAAAAAACGAATGTGATTTTCTATGAAATCTGCCTGAATTCGAATATCATCATCCCCAAAAACAATATAATCACCTGTACACAAATCTATGGCCTCATTTCTTGCCCTGCAACTGCCTTTGGTTTCCTGCCATCTAATCACAAGTTCAAAGGGATATTTTTGGGAAGTATATAAACTCACATCTCTTTGATTTTCCGAGGTTGCATCAACCAATACCACTTGAGCAGGCGGATAGGTTTGATTAGATAAGTCATGTAGCAACTGTATGGTATAGTCTTGTCGCATCATAGTTGGAATGATATAACTAACGCTCGGATTTCCCTGAATTGGGTTCAATGCTCTCGGTTTTACTGTTAGTTTTGAATCCCTTTTCCTGAAATGCTTCTTTGCATAAAAAAAAGCTTGCCATTCTTTCCATTTCCAAAAACCTTCCCGATACAACATGAAAATTGCATGTTCCAGTTTGAAATTTTTTATGAAAAATGTGTATCGGTCTTTTGCCGTTATGTTGATTTCTTCCTTTTCATTTATTACAAAAAGGCCTTTTATATACAATGGTACAGCACCTGAAACCCTTATGGCATTGTACCCAAAATCCAATGCCTGCATTTGTTTATTTTCATATACTGTGTCAAATCCGTTTAGTGCTTCCCAAACCGATTTTCTGACCGCAAAGGCATTGTGATTGACCCTCCAGCTTACACATTCGTCCAATCTGTCAAAATCATTCAGGTACCAAAAAAAAGTAGCCGTCTGATAAACCAATTCCGAAAAAACATTTTTATACCCTTGATCAAAAGAGCTGTGCCAAATATCTCCTGCACCTTGTGACAATACCTCCAACTTATCAAAATTAGGATTGCCGGTATAGAGGATGGACTCTTTGCTCTTTGTTTTAAATTCTTTTAATTGCTGCATTTTATTTTCTTTACAAACAGGTACTCCTAACGAAGCTATATTTAATTTATTCTTTTTTTCCTACAAGCAGGTTCGCTCCTACGGTGCTAATATCTTTTCATAAAACGTCAAACTCTGCTGCGCCACTATTTCAATACTAAATTTCTGTGCCACCTTTTTTCTTGCTGCGACGCCAAATTGTTTTTGCAATTCAGGATTTTCCAATAAGGCTATAATTTTGTTTGCATAGGTTGCATGGGCGGTCGGATTTACCAGAAATCCGTCCACACCATCATCTATTATTTCTTTTGCCCAACCGATATTGGATGCCACAATGGGTTTTTGCATCGCCATCGCTTCCAGCCATGAAACGGGCAAGGCCTCTGCAAATGTAGGGAATACGCAAATCGTTGCCTGCGCAATATGCCTTTTTATTTCAGCATAAGTTACGCCGCCAAAATAGTTAACATTGGCTAAGGCTTCTGGACTAAACAATTCCTGCATCATTGCCCAAGTGGAAACATTTCCTGAAATAATATCACTGGCATCCCGACCCACCAAAATCAATTTGACTGCAGGGTATTGTTCAATTACTTTATTGAAGATTAATGGAAGTTCAAGCAAACCTTTTTTTCTTATTAGCGTTCCAAAATACAGTATGCTATCGTGATTTAGAACTTTTTCAAAAGATTGCTTCGCTATCGCTCGCAATGACGGGTTCTCATTTTCATTTGAACTTGTGCTAAACAAACTCATATCAATCGCATTGGGGATGATGGTAAATTTTTTGTTTAAACCGAATAGCTGGTTGGTAAGGTCTGCGGTAAACTGACTTACGGAAATGAGTCCGCCTGCGTTTTGCAGCGCTGTTTTTTCATGAAATTTATTGATTGCTTTTACTGGGCGCTGGTCCAAATGACAAAAATAGGTGTCGGAGCCATTCAATCTTATAACAATCGGGCATTTTTTAGGTTTTATAAATGAAGTAATGCCTGTCCAATCTGGGGCTTCCACCAAATCGATTTCCTGTTGCTCATACAACTCATTGATGATGTGTTCCAGTTTTTTGCGGGTCAACCACCATGAAAGGCCTTTTAGTTTTACATTTTTTATTTGCTGTACCACAATCCCATTATCGTCAAAAACCACATCTTCTTTTTGGCCATAAACCAAAATACGTACCGCACAGCCCTGTGCTAATAATCCGACAGCGAGGTTTTTAATGCTCGTGCCGATACCACCTGAGTTTCCAGTTTTAGCGTGTGGGTATTCGGGAGTTAGGAAGGCTATTTTCCTATCCCCAGCCCTCTCCGAAGGAAATCCTATCCCCAGCCCTTTCCAAAGGAAAGGGAGCTTTTTCGTGTTTATTATTGACATCAATTTAATATTTGTACGTATTCGTTGACCATTTTATCAATGGTAAAACGTTCCTCAACTAATTTACGGGTATAGGCCTTGATTTTTTTACTTCCCAAATAAACTTCCTGCAACAAGTCTGACAATTGTTTGCTATTTCCTGCTTCAAAAATATAGCCGTTTTCATTGTTTGTAATCGCCTCTTCATTGCCCCCAACATTGGTGGTAATCACGGGAACATTTGCCGCCAAACTTTCTAAAATAGACAAGCTAAAACATTCCATATAAGTGGGCTGCAACATATAATCGTACTTGCAATACAAGGATTTGAGTTCTGCACTACTGCCTTTAAAATCGAAACAATTTTCGAGTTTCAATTCATTTACCAAAGATACTAATTGCAGTTTATAAGGACCATCTCCAAAAACGTCAATTTTCAGGTCATTTTTTATAGCTATTGGCAATAAGGCAACCGCCTTGATTAAATCCTGAATTCCTTTTGAAAATCTTAAATGAGAAGCTACTAAAAATGTTGGTTTTACTATTGACCTTGTTATTCTCGCTTCAATTTCAAGGGTGTTTATGCCATTATAGATTACTTGGGTTTTAGATTGCATTTGTTTTCCGAAATCTTTTAAAATCTCCTTGACGGTATATTCAGATACGCCAATAAATAAATCTATATAGCGGCTAAAAAGCAGTCCTTTTATTCTTTTTTTTATTCTTTTGTCAACAGGATAGCCTTCCAAAGGGCGCGGATTGTGGTCAACTGCAATTATTTTTGCCTTTGACAAATGCTTTACTTTATAAAAAAACGGGGTACACAATTCCAAAAAATGGGTGATGATATGGGTATATTCATTTTCTTTCTGCTCCAATTGTTCTAAAAAAAAACTTTCGATACTTTTATCAGGAACGCATTTAATAGTCATTGATTTATAGTGCCCATGGATAGCGTTATTCGGAAAAAACCAATCGACTTCTATATTCATTGACTTGTATTTTTGGTCAAATTGCCAAAAAAAATAGTCCATTCCGCCAACCCTATCGGGCAACAGTTCATAATTGCAAAGTACCGCTATTTTCTTTTTATTTAGCTCCATTGTCTCAATGTTTCAGCAATTCGTTTGCTGGTGTTTAACAAGGGTTTGCCAATCTGCAAATCAATCATCGCTTTTCTTTGCTGGGTTCTTTGTGTTGGATTTGCCAATGCTTTATTAATTTGGGCAATCAATTCCCTTTCATTTTTCGCAATGGTTACGGCACCGCTTTCCACCACTTTTTTAAAATGATCGTAATTTAAAAAGCGTTGATCGTTGTACCATCCGTTAATTTCATTTCCAAATACCGTATTGATCACTGGTTTGTCGAATAACATAAAGTCCATACTCATCGTAGAGCACATATTGACATTCAAATCGGCATATTCCAATACAGCACGCAAATCTTTAATATCTTCCTCACTCGGTACGCGCTGCGACCAGCTTTCCGCATGATTTTTCCGAGTTAAGGTCCATTTTGGTACATTCCAAACAATTTCTGGAAATTCCTCTCTAATTGCTTTAAATCTGGCATCGTTTTCGGCGGGGGAAGTCCGCACCAATAATTGCACATCATGTTCGATAATCTTTCTTCTTATGGCATTGGCAATCGCTTTTATGACTACCGGATCATTTTTCCCAATAGAAACATCAGCACAACTGTAACATATAATTTTTTTATCGGCATCCAATTCAAATTTATTTAAAAAATATTGTTTTGTAGTTTCATATTTTGGTATCACATAAGGTTCAAACTGTGGAGTGCCAACCACTTTTACATTTTCATCTTTCACACTCGGATAAAAATATAACAATTCGGCTTTCATCAAATCACTCCACACCAAAAAATGATCAAATGCCCCCAACATTCTTCCTTTTGATGCCAAATTGTCCCAACTAAATATAAAGGTACTTGTTGGCAATTTCAAATGCTTAGCCGCATACAAAAAAGGCGCTAAAAACGGCGGACGCTGGTGGGTAAAAAACACTTGCGAAGGTTGGTCTTCTTTCAGCAATTTTAAATAAGATTGGGTTATCTTGTTTTTTGAAAACGATAAAAATTGCAATTTTTCGGCAACTGAAATACTTGCGTCCGAATTGATAAAACGGGTAAAAAAATAGATGCCCTTCACCAAAAGAGATCTAATTGAATTGTTTTTTGGATATCCCGAAACCAAATTGTCTTTCATTCCATAAAAAGATGCGTTTTTTTGCAAATGCGCCAATTCTTTCCATTTTCTAAAAAACCAAGTCAATTTGGATTCTGTAAACACTTCCAATTCTTTGATAACAATATTTGAGGGCAACTTATTTTGATAAGCACTTTTTGGCAAACCGGAATAAATCACTACGGCATCAAATTGTTGTGAAGATTCTTCCATAAAATTACTTAGCATAAAATTCCTGAACCCTACTCCATCCGTAATAACGATACCTAGTTTTTTCATAATTTATATTGTATCTTCTTTCTGATGTAAAGCACCAATTAAATAGCGTTTTTATTTAAAATTGTTTTGAATTAAAATCATTGTTTTTAATATCCTTTTTATCAATAATAAATTCCTTAATTATAAATAAAGGCCGCTTTTTTACTTGAAAAAAAACTCTTATAAGGTATTCACCAATTATTCCAATTGAAATTAATTGGACTCCTCCAAACAAAATAATTAAAAAAATGATTGCCGTAAAGCCATCTGGCACATATCCTATTGTAAACTTCTTGACTAATGTTATTAAAAAATAAATAATACTTACTGACATAGTTGAAGCACCCAAAAAAGTAATAAATTTTATTGGAAATTCACTAAAATTAAAAATTCCATTCATCGCAAGTTTAAGAAGTTGCCTTAAAGTGTACTGTGTTTTACCAGCTTGTCTATCTGGACGACTATATTTAAAACCAATTTGCTTAAAACCTATCCAACTTCGCATTCCTCTCAAATACCTACTTTCCTCTGGCATTGTATTGATAATATCTACAACTCTACGACTTAAAAGAGAGAAATCACCAGAGTCTAACGGTATATCAATTGAAGCAATTTTTTGCAGTATACGATAAAATAATTTATAAAATATAACTTTAAAAAACCCTTCTTTTCTCGACTCTCTTACTGCATAAACCACATCATAACCCTCTTTATACAAAATAAATAAATCTTCCAATAATTCTGGCGGATCCTGTAAGTCCCCATCAATAATCATAACCGCCTCAGATGCATTAACTAATGTCATTGCTGCTGTTAAGGCTGATTGATGTCCGAAATTTCTAGATAAAATCACACTCGAAAAACGCTCATCCTCTTTGGATAATTCTCTCATTAGTAAAGAAGTTCCATCGGTACTGCCATCATCAACAAGTATCACTATAATTGAAAATTTACTCTTATCTAATAATTCAATGATTCTTTTTTTTAATATTGGGAATACCTTCTCTTCATTATATAAAGGAATGATTATATTAATCTCAGGGTTCATAATAATATATATTTTTAAATTTATGATTAGAACTAATTCTATTGAATAAACTATGAATTAGCTTTTACAAAGAAAGTTCTTTTTTAAATTAACTCTCAACTGATTTTAAAATCCTTTTTTTTAAAATATAAAAATAAATTTTTGAATTTTTATCTCTTATAGTGCGAATAATGTCCAGTTTAATATAATATGGTAATTCTTCCTTACTTTTTTTAGATATACAAAAACTAAACGGATAGAAATCATAAAATTCTTCTCTGCCTAATTTGCTTTTTGATTTAATTAAAAGACCCGAATTATTATGCCAAATATTTAGTGCGTTTTTATTAATATACAAATTCGATTTTTGATTTGCTTTGTTTAATAAATCCAATTCTAAGGAATCGGCCTCAATATTGAAAACATCATAGTTTCTACCAAATAATTTAAGAAAAGTAGAATTATTTTGAGGAAAATCCTCTCTAGGATAATTCTGTAAATCTTCCCCATAATAAATAATACCAAGGGGGTAATTCAGTTTTGGTAAAACTTTTTTAACCTCATTGATAAATGCTTTGTCGTAATAATGAATTCTTGTGGTTGAATGAAATACATTATTACCACCTATAATTTGTTTAATGCCAACTAAAGATACTAGGATTAGTGTTGCTAACTTTATTTTACCTAAAAGTGTTTTTATTGGGGATTGAATTAAAAGATAGATAATTAAAGAAAGGACAAATGGACCGAAAACATTTGTTGAAAATTGGTAGGCATCTCCAATTTTGTTATACTTGGCATACACAAGCATACCACTAAAATAAAAAAGCAATAAAAACACAAATAATTCCAAACGAAAAATTTTATTTAATGATTTTGTATTTAATAATAAAATAACTACCAAAAAACAACTGAGCCAATAGTAGGAAATAAACAACAAAATCGATTTCTTAAAAAATTGAATTATAAAATCAATAATGTTGTCATTGTTAGAAATATTCATATTTGAATATCCTAAATAAAACTGTTCTTTTTGTTGATTTAAAATATAAAAAAGTAAAAATCCAACTATCAAAAATGAAAAAACTCCAATAAGCGGCAAGTATCTTTTAAAACTATTTATGGATATTTTTCTTTCCTGATAAATATAAAATAAGATTATTAAAAAGATTACTGGAACAACCGCAATTGCAGATTGCACTAAAAGAGGAATAAGAATCAGTAAATATATTGCTTCTTCTTTTTGTCCTCTTTCATATTTATAGAAAAAATGAAAAATAACGGAAAATACTATTGCCAATTTGGTATAAGCTATAATCCCAATTGGGTCGTAACTTCCTGAATTTGGACTGTAAATTAAATTTATAATATCCCGATACCAATGTCCAGAAAAAGCAAATAAAACTAAAATTGACAAGATTAGTGACCAAATTAAATTGAATTTTCTTTTTAGTATTACAAACAGACTCAAAGAACAGATAAAAATTGAAATAGTGCTATAGAACAATTCCCAAATATAAATGGTATCTATTTTTGTTAAATCCAACCCCAATGACACCAACCAAAAATCATTGCTCCGATAAGGTTGTGCAAAATTCAAAAATGGAAATAGCACATTCCGCAACCCCATTCCGTTTTCATTTCCAGTTAAATTATAGCCCTCTGCCACTTTCATATAAAATGCATAATCATTAAATAATAAATTGGGAGAGTTATATTCGAAGTTCCAAAAATAACTGACTTTTAAAATGAAAATAATTGTCCAGAGCGTGCTGATAATAAGCAAATGACACAAATAATCTTGCTTTTTAATTAAAATGAAGTTCTGCTTTTTTTTGATTATAAAAATATATCCGACAATCCACATTATGATGAAAAGTCCAACACTATTGCCTCCAGCCTTAAAAATAGCATAAGTTGCTACAATTGCTAAATAGCCTATAAATGTTAATAAGAATATGTTATTATTACGGAATCGTAAAAGAATCAGACCTAAAAAATCTGACAATAGTAAAGTACTTAAACCTAAAAAATAAAGTGTTAGAATATCTAAAAGCATTGAATTTATTTTATTAAAGTTCCCTAAACTGTTTTTGATGGTTGATTTCCCAAATATCCTTACCCAACATCGTTTCTAAAAACAATTCCGCACTATTTCCTTTGCCAAAACTCGCTCTGCGAAGTCTCCCGACTTCGTAGCTTATTGCACTATTTAATATCTTCGTAAGTAGCACCATTTAATATTCATTGTATTTTGTGAAATTCTTTAAATTCAAAACATCAACAACTAAATTATCTGTTATTTCGATTCCTCGCTCTGCGAAGTCTCCCGACTTCGTAGCTTGTTGCACTATTTAATATCTTCGTAAGTAGCACCATTTAATATTCATTGTATTTTGTGAAATTCTTTAAATTCAAAACATCAACAACTAAATTATCTGTTATTTCGATTTCTGTCAACCTTTGCCGTGCACATAATTGCTGGCACTTGAATATAGGGGTCTAATGATTTTTTCACTATTCCTGCCCTAACTGTGGCTTGTAGCTGCGAAGTCGGGAGACTTCGCAGAGCGGACTTAGCATAAAATTCCTGAACCCTACTCCATCCGTAATAACGATACCTAGTTTTTTCATAAAATTAAGATTCTAAATTTTTACGTAAATGGAAAAATTTCAATATCATTTTTATACTATTCTTGCTCCTTTTTTTTAATTTTAAATAATTAAATTTAATATTCACAAATAAAGAATAAACATAAGCCTTTATAGTTAAAATAAAGTATTTATTTTCTAATTGAGTCGAATTTTCATCAAAAGAAAGCCATCTTACAGGATAGTAATCAGCGTCATTATTTTGTTTACTGTATTTTCCTCTTAAATTTCTAATTGGCCTAATTACTTTTGAATTTTCTTTTTCACCCAACCAAGCCATCCACCATGAAAAAGTAGAATTACTTACAACAAAATCATCAAATTGAGGAGCTAAAGCCAATTGTTCTATGGCGGATAAATCATTCAAAAAAAAAGCATTCTTTAGAAATGAAAAATGATATTTACAATAATATAAATCATCACTTGTGAAAATTAAATTTCTATCTTCCCAATCGGGGAAATTTTTTATGATGGCCAATAGATAGTATTTAAAGGATAATTGAAAAAAAATAGGATTATTAACAAAATCTCCTCTTCTTATAGTTATCAAGATTGTTTTCTTTGAAAATAATGATTGATATTTTTTAATTAATTCTTCTACAAATTTATTGGTCTCATTCGTTAGTTAAAACTATGCACTTTTAGTGCAAGACTTTCAGTTGCTACCCACTTTTGTATCTTTGAGTTATGAAAGAACAAAGACGAATGGGTCATACTGTTTCTTGGTTG
>JAQVGD010000134.1 GCA_028696945.1 Lutibacter sp. | reverse complement strand
GCAAATGAAGAAGTTATAAAGAAATATGTTCAAAGTCAAGGCAAAGATCAGCAGTATCAAAAGATACACAAGTCACAGCTTAAATTGTTTTGATACCTCGTACCCTTGGGTCGAGGTAGTTCATTCAAATTAATAAAATGCGTTCAAATAATTATTAACAATTAAAAATCAAATATTATGGGAGGTTTATTATATCTAATAGCGGTTATACTTATAATTTTATGGGCTTTAGGATTCTTTGTATATAGTGCAGGAATGTTAATCCATATTCTATTAGTTATTGCAGTAGTTGCAATATTATTAAGACTTATAAGAGGCTAAGGTGTCTAAATTTTATACTGCTTAATTAAAAGAAAGCCACCATCAAATTTAGCGATGGAATATTATATATTATAGCTCTAGTTTAATTGAGCGTTGCTATTTAATTTCAAATCCATATTTCGGAGGTTTCAAGTTGGTTCGAACGTAGAAAATTCAATTATTCCCTTTAGGGTTATGGTAAAAATAATTGAATTTTCGGCCATTTGCTCTTTCCTCTCCCGATATTGGGACTAAAGCTGTGCTTGCTGGCAGGCAGAGGTAACAAAGTGCCGAAAATTTGATATTTCAATCATAATAGCCAGTTTAAACTAGAGCCTATATTATTAAATTGACGGCAATATATAAGGAAAAGAAAACATGATAAACAATTGATATCTAATACAATAGTTTCTATCTTTTTTCTATGTTCTTTCGTCTGGTCAATAATAAAAAAATGGGAAGAAATTTTGAAAATGAGAAGAAGAGTCAACTCCGAAAAGTTGCTGAAAATCGAATATTAGACTTCTCGGAGTGGACTCAAAAATAAAGTTAAAAAACTGTCAATTCCAAATTTTAAAAAGATTCTAAAATAAATTGTGTTTTAGTTTTCATCTAATACCAATTAAATGTTTAAATGGTATAATTCCCGCAACGGACTAATTTTAATAAAAAACATCGCAATTGCGATGTTTTTTATTTCTTGTTTATACTTGCTTAATTTTTCTTTTTAATCGATCCCGACCCCACAGATTTTAATTTTTCAATAGTCGGATTTCCTGTATAAATAACATCTCCTGAACCTACAATTTCTGCATGGATTTCGGAAACCGCATGGACTTTCACATTGCCCGATCCTGCAATATTTACATGGGAAACAGTTGCTTTTAAATCGGAACCGTTTAAGCTTCCCGAACCCGCAATTTCACAATTTAAAACCTCGGAATTTCCCGATAATTTTATACTTCCTGATCCTGCAATTTGTGAAGTCAAGTTTTTTGTTGAAACTGGTAAATCAATTTCGCCCGAACCTGACAGGTCTAAATTTAAATCCGAAGAACTTAAAACATCCGCAGAACTTACATTTCCTGAGCCTGCCAACGAAATTGCGTCAATCGTTTCAAAAGAAACCGTAATTAAAATTGTTTTGGTTGCGTTTAGTTGATAACCTTTTTTGGGCTGAATTTTTAAATGACCATTTCTGACTTCCGTTTCAATATATTCCATTAAATTTTCTTCAGCATTAATGGAAATAGCGCCTTCTTTTCCTTTTACCAATTTTACATCAAAAGAACCTGCAACGCTAATTTTATCGTAATCGGAAACACTTCTGTTTTCGGTAATTACCTTGGCATTTCCCTTAATTCTTTTTGTAAATACTTGAGCGTTAAGATTCGTGCCAATAATTAATAATGTGAAAATACTGATAATTGTTTTCATAAATTTGTTTTTAGTTGTTGTTAAAAGAAATGCTTCCGTAACTCGATTTTATTGAAATTTGGGTGCCAGAATTTGGCGAATTGTAATAACCCTCGTAATATTTTGAACTTGATTTTTCAATTTCCTTGTTAAATGTAAAACCATCTCCATGTTTAAATCCACTATAACTTAATGCAGCCGTAATATCAAACGAGGTATTTGGTTGTAAACCAAGTTTTATTTGGGTGTAGGACGATTGAATACTTAATTTTTTCAAACGTTGATCCAATTCAAGAATTTTTAACGAACCATAATCCAAATTAAATTTACCGGAATCGAGCAATGTGTCAATGGTTAAATTCATATAATCACTTGTCCCATTCAAATCTCCCGCACTTTCAATTTTCAAGCTTCCATAATCGCACGAATAATTTAAGCGATTAACGCCCCCAAAAGCGATGTGAGAATAGTCTGCACTTAAATCTATATTTTCTGCTTTTTCAACTCTTAATGTGGAATAATCGGCATTTATAGTACCATTTTTCATATAGGAAATAGTTGAATTATTGGTGTAATCGATATTAATATTGTTTGAGGAATTTAACAATTCACCGATGTTTAATTTGCCATAATCACAGTTTATTTTTGCTTTTCCTTCTAGTTTATTGAGGTTAATTCCGCCGTAATCATTGGTTAAATCCACATTATTGGTAATGGGCATTTTAATTTGGTAATTAATTTCCATGTTTACATTGTTGTTCTTTCCCCATAAATTCCATGAAGACGAACTTTTTTCAATTATCGTTTTTGCAGAAACATAAGTTGCATTTGCATCGAATTCAACAGTAATTTCATCCAAACGCTTTTTAACCTTGTCCTCATCATCGCCGTTGGTCGTAATTTTTACGAGAACCTCAATTTTATTTTCGTTCCAGGTAACAATGTCAATGTTTCCATACTTGTTTGAAACATTTAAAGTGGCTTCTTTGGTTACGTTAAACGCTTTGGAAATCGTTTTGTTTTTGGTGTATCTTCCCTTTTTTTCTGAAGCAAAAATAGCCAGCGGAATCAGTAAAAAGAGAAATAAAAGTTTAGCTGAATTGTTCATTGATTTGTGTTTTTAGTTGTTTAACATCTTCTATTTGAGTCAATAAATTTTGTAATATTTCAATTCGCTGTTGAAAATTTGAAATCATTGCATAAATAATTCTTTTGTCTTTCGTACTTTCTTTGAGCTCTAAAGTGAGTACTTGGTATTGTTTTTCCAGTTTGTTTAATTGCATTAATCCGTCATTAATTATCTTTTCAGTATCAGGATTTCGCATTTTTTCAACGCTTGCAAGTTCTTTTTCAATAGTGGCAACAAAATAATTTTGGGTTTCTCCCATTTCTGAGGAGACCTTGGCCAATTCCATTCCCGAGTTCGAAAATGATGACCCAATCCAAATTCCAAAAAATAATACAACGGAAGCCGCAACAGCAATAAAAGGCCATAGTTTAAAAAGAATATTTGGTTTTTTGCCTTTATGCAATTTTTCTTCAAACCTTTTAAAATGGCCAATAGTTGGCTCTTCAATATCAAATTGATTTTCCAATTCTTTAAATATATTTTCTAAATTATCTTGCATAAGTTTCAGATAAAAGTTGTCTTAATTTGTTTTTTGCCCTCGAAAGGGTCGTTCGTGAATTTTCATAGCTAATCTCCATAATTTGGGCAATTTCTTCACAATCATACCCTTCAATTAAATTTAAAGTCAGTGCCAATTTATAGTTGCTTTTTAGCGTTGATATTCTATTTAAAACCTTGTTTACATTCGGTTCGCCGAAATCTACACCAGCTTCCTCAATAATTGATGTGGTCACTTTTTCAAGAGGAACCAATTCAAATTTATTTTTCTTTTTTAATGCAGAAATGCTGTTGTTAATCACTATTTTTTTTAACCAAGCACCAAAAGTAACCTGTTGGCTGAAGGAATCTAATTTTGTAAAAGCTGATAAAAACGACTCTTGCATCACGTCTTCCGCTTCAAAAGAATCATTTAAAACTCTAAAAGCCGCATTATACATCGCTTTATAATAAAGTTTATAAATTGCAAATTGCGCCTTGGCATCGCCTTTTTTACACTTTTCTATAAGTTGGTTAATATCTTGATTCGCCACGTTCAAAACCGATTTCTATTAAAAAGACTTCTTAAAATTTCAAATGTTACACTTTTATTTAAAATTAGACAATAATTTGGGTGTTACCGCATTTTCAGCGGAGAAAAACCGCTGAAAATGCGGTCGGGCTATCCGCTGCAATCTTTTTTTAGGCGAAAAGCCTAAAAAAAGGATTTTCGCTACTATCCCTAACACAAATAGAATTACAAATTGGAATTTTAAAAAACAAGCTAATTTATCAGTTTAATAAAGTGTAATTGCCTGAAAATCTTTGTATATCCTTCGCTGGTGCGAGCGTCTCGCTCGTACCTATCAAACAAGAAAAACTTTTTTATCTGTTTTTACCAAATACAAGTTATAAGCAGAAAAAAGCCTACTGAAAAATTAGTTGTAGTCACGAGCGGGACGCTCGCGCTAGCGTTGGGAATTATAGTTTATTTGAAATTACTATAAAAAAATCAGGTTGAATAAGTTTTTTGGCATAACAATTGGCATTTATTAGGAGATAATGAAGTTAATATCTATTTAAGTTATTGATAATCAGAAATATAAATTAATTTTACATGAATCATTTTTTAAATTAAGAAATGATTAATGACAAAATGACCCATTAAATACTATGAGTAAATCGAAATTTTTAAAACTGGACAATCTGTCATTACAGCACATTTTAGATGAGGATGCTGATTTGATACCTTTAATGACTCCAGAAGATGAAGAAGAAATAAATAATGAGGATATTCCGTCTGTTTTGCCCATATTGCCTTTGCGAAATACGGTGTTGTTTCCGGGAGTCGTAATTCCTATTACCGCCGGTCGCGATAAATCAATTCAGCTGATTGAGGAAGCCTATAAAGGAAATAAAATTATCGGTGTTGTTGCGCAAAAAGATGAAAGCATAGAGGATCCAACCACCAACGATATTTATAAAGTGGGTACCGTTGCCCGTATTTTAAGGATGCTTAAAATGCCTGATGGAAATACAACGGTCATTATTCAGGGCAAAAAGCGTTTTGAAATTGACAGTTTTGTGCAGGAAAAACCATATTTACAGGCAACTACAAAACCGCGCATTGAAGATCGTTCAGAAGAAAAAGAGCCTGAATTTGATGCTATTATTGATTCCATAAAGGAAATGGCCATTCGTATCATTAAAGAAAATCCGAACCTGCCTTCCGAAGCTACATTTGCCATTAAAAATATTGAGAGCAATCCGTTTTTAATCAATTTTGTTTCTTCAAATATGAATTTGAAAGTGGAAGAGAAGCAAGAATTATTGCAATCTGATAACTTGAAAGAAAGGGCATTGCTAACTTTAAAAAAGATGGATATCGAATTGCAGAGATTGGCTTTGCGAAACGATATTCAATCTAAAACACGTTCTGATATGGATCAGCAACAACGTGAATATTATTTGAATCAGCAATTAAAAACTATTCAGGAAGAATTGGGAGGCGTTTCTTACGATGAAGAATTGGAAGAAATGCGCAAAATTGCGAAAACTAAGAAATGGAACGAGGAAGTAAAAGAAACGTTCGAGAAAGAATTGGGGCGTTTGCAACGCATGAATCCGCAGGTGGCGGAATATTCTGTACAGCGCAATTATTTAGATTTATTGCTCGAATTGCCTTGGAATGAATTTTCAGAAGATAAATTCGATTTAAAACGTGCACAAAAAATATTGGATAGAGATCATTTCGGACTGGAAAAAGTTAAAGAACGTATTATTGAGCATTTGGCGGTGTTGAAATTGAGAGGCGATATGAAATCTCCAATTATATGTTTGTACGGTCCTCCAGGAGTTGGTAAAACTTCTTTGGGAAAATCCGTTGCCGAAGCGCTTGGTCGGAAATATGTTCGCATGTCTTTGGGCGGTTTGCGCGATGAAGCAGAAATTAGAGGCCACCGGAAAACGTATATTGGCGCAATGCCAGGCCGTATTATTAAAGACATGAAAAAAGCGGGTACTTCAAATCCGGTTTTTGTGTTGGATGAAATAGACAAGCTCGCTTCTTCAAGCCATAGTGGCGATCCATCTTCCGCCATGTTGGAAGTATTGGATCCAGAACAAAATACTGCTTTTTACGACAATTATTTGGAGTTGGATTACGACCTTTCCAAAGTGTTGTTTATAGCCACGGCAAATACCTTGGCAACCATTCCTTGGGCTTTGCGTGACCGAATGGAAATTATTCATGTTTCAGGTTATACAACCGAAGAAAAAATTGAAATCGCAAAACGCCACTTGTTGCCAAAACAGTTAAAAGAACACGGTTTAACAAGTGCCCATTTACAGATTGGCAAAAAACAATTGGAAAAAATTGTAGAAGCTTATACCCGTGAATCAGGCGTAAGGGGATTGGAAAAACAAATTGCAAAAACAGTGCGTTATGCAGCAAAATCCATTGCCATGGAAGAGGAATATGTGGTAAACATCACCACAGAAATTATTGAAAAAGTATTAGGACCTTCCCATTTAGAGCGCGATAAATATGAAACCAATGAGATTGCGGGCGTTGTAACTGGATTGGCATGGACAAGTGTTGGTGGCGATATATTATTTATTGAATCCATTGTTTCAAAAGGAAAAGGACTTACCATTACAGGAATGTTGGGTGACGTAATGAAGGAATCGGCAACTATTGCGATGGAGTATATCAGGGCAAATGCAAGCGATTTTGATATTAATCCCAAACACTTGGATGAATATAAAGTTCATATTCATGTGCCAGAAGGTGCCACACCAAAAGATGGACCAAGTGCTGGAGTTGCTTTGCTAACCTCTATAGTTTCCGTATTTACGCAACGCAGGGTTAAAGCCAAATTGGCAATGACTGGTGAAATAACATTGCGGGGAAAAGTGTTGCCTGTCGGCGGAATTAAGGAGAAAATTTTGGCTGCAAAACGTGCCAATATTAAGGAAATTGTCCTTTGTGTCGAAAACAAAAAGGATATTGAGGAAATTAAGGAATCCTATTTAAAAGGCCTGACTTTTCATTATGTGAACACAATGAAAGAAGTGATTGATATCGCTTTGACCAATCAGAAAGTGAAAAACGCAAAGAAATTATAAAAACAGCAGTAAAAAAATAGCCAGAAGGCTATTTTTTTATGTTTATACATTTCTGACATCCAGAATTCTTCCGTTTTTTAATTCGCCGCTAATATCCAGATGATAGATTTTTTTAGCAACTTGTTCTGGTGAAGATAAATCGCCCTGTTCATGGAAATCAATAAATCGCTGAACTGCTTTAAAGTGTTCTTTAGGTGTACTTCTTACTTTTTCCTGCATATTGGTATCAACAACTCCAGGATAAATGGAAACAATGCCAACGCCGTTAGGCAATTCTTTTTGTTCTTTTGAAACCACTTTGGTCATCATATCCAATCCAGCTTTTGAGGCGCAATACATCACCCAGCTTTCATACGGATTTACGGCGGCACCAGATGAAATATTGAAAATTTGTTTTTTGCAGTTCCATTCTTTGGTTAATTTAACAAACTGGGAACTTAAAACCAAAGGCGCAGTCAAATTTACTTGAATGGTATAGTTAATTTCAGAAGGCCTCAAATTTTCGATGGTGTTTACCGTTCCCAAATCACCCGCATTGTTTATGAGTGTTATTTGTTGTGTGTTGTTTTTGTCGAGATGTGAAAAGATTTCCTTGATAACATTTTCAATGGTTTCCGTTTTGCTTAAATCGCATTGGTATTGCTCCATGAAATATAATTTTTCATTTTTACTTCTAGAGATTGAACATATCCTATAACCGTTTTCGTGATATTCTTTTGCCAAACCAAGACCTAAACCTTTGCTACCTCCCGTAATGATAAGTATTTTTTCCATGTTCATGTTAATGAATTAATTTACGATTTACGATTTACGATTTACGATTTACAATTTGATAGTTATGCGATTAAACAGCATTATTTCTCAAATTTCTTCGCTTCATTCCAAAACACATCCATTTCGGCAAGTGACATATCGTGAAGTGATTTATTAATTTTTTTGGCTTCACTTTCTAAAAATTGAAAGCGACTGATAAATTTTCTATTGGTGCGTTCCAAGGCATTTTCTGGGTTTACCTTAATAAAACGCGCATAATTAATCATGGAAAACAACACATCTCCAAATTCCGATTCTATGGCATCCGTATTTCCTCTCAGCAGTTCTGTATTTAATTCTTTGAGTTCTTCCTGAACTTTTTCCCAAACTTGTTCGGGTTTTTCCCAGTCAAATCCAACTCCAGCAACTTTTTCCTGAATTCTGCTTGCTTTTACCATAGCGGGAAGGGCTTTTGGAACCCCTTCTAAAACAGAAGTTTTTCCTTCCTGCAGTTTTAATTTTTCCCAATTTTGCTTTACATCTTCCTCATTTTTCACAACTATATCACTATAAATATGTGGATGGCGGTGAATTAGTTTTTCGCAAATGGCATTGGCAACATCGGCAATATCGAAATCGTTGGTTTCAGAACCAATTTTCGCATAAAAAACCAAGTGAAGCATCAAATCGCCCAGTTCTTTTTTAATTTCCTGAAGGTCATTATCTAAAATGGCATCACACAATTCATAAGTTTCCTCAATGGTTAGGTGTCGAAGCGATTCGAAAGTTTGTTTTTTATCCCACGGACATTTCAAACGCAACTCGTCCATAATGTCCAGCAATCGGCCAAAAGCACTGAGTTGTTGTTCCCGTGTATTCATCATTTAAGATTCTTTAGTTTCCTCTTCCACTTCTTTAATGGCAGCGAAATCGAAATTTTTTGAAGCCAATAAATTATACCACTGTACTATTTTTTTAATATTTGAGGTATAAACGCGCTCTTCATCAAAATTTGGTAAAACTTCTCTAAAGAAAGAAGTTAAAGCTTTACTGCTTTCTTTATGGCTCAACGCTTCTTTTCCGTTTTCTTTTTCTCCAATCGATTTTAAAACAATACGTAACGGAATTTCTTCTTCATAAGTGTAAATGGCAATTTCATTCAAGGCACTAATATTGTGTGTTACGGTAATGGGGATTCTTTTAGAGTCAATTAATGATTCTACGATGATTCCGCCTTTAGATTGTGCTTTAATCTCATACAATCCCGGTTTTCCGTTGATGGCTACAATGTCTTTTAATTCCATATTTTTTGTTATCTGTTTAATTGTTTAACTGTTTAATCGTTTACCCGCCTGCGGCTGGCATTGCGAAGTTTTTTGAGAAAAACTGTAGCAATCTGTTAATTATTTTTCAAAATTAACCTTATGAACGCTTTTTCAACAAAGGAAATTTCATTTTGTAATCAGTATTCACAAGCCCTTTTGAAATATTTTCTAATTTCTTTTTAATCAGTCTTTTTGTCAATGATGCTATTTTATCTATAAATAAAATGCCTTCAATATGGTCATATTCATGTTGCACCACTCTGGCAGCCAAGCCATCAATCACTTCAATATGTTTCTCAAAATTTTCATCGAAATATTCGATCGTGATTTTTTCTTGTCTGAAAACATCCTCCGTAATTTTCGGAATGCTTAGGCATCCTTCATTAAAAGCCCATTCATCACCTTCTTCTTTAAGAATTTGAGCATTGATAAATACCTTCTTAAAATTACCTAAATATTCGCGCTCTT
>JAQVGD010000133.1 GCA_028696945.1 Lutibacter sp. | reverse complement strand
GCATTGTACTCATTTTTGGTTGCCATAAATTTAATGCGCTGTCCTTTTTTAATTTCTCCGTTAAAAACCCTGAAATAAGTTTCCACGCCTCGGTATGAGTTGTAAACTGAATCAAAAATCAACGCTTGCAATGGCGCATTCACATCGCCTTTTGGAGCAGGAATTATTTCTATAATTGCTTTTAATATATTTTCAATGCCTAAACCTGTTTTTCCACTTGCATGAATCACGTCTTCAGGTTTACAGCCTAATAAAGCAACAATATCATCGGTAACTTCTTCTGGATTGGCACTTGGCAAATCAACTTTGTTTAAAATTGGAATTATTTCCAAATCGTGTTCCAAAGCCAAATATAAATTGGAAATGGTTTGTGCCTGAATGCTTTGAGCGGCATCAACAATGAGCAAAGCGCCTTCACAGGCGGCAATTGACCGAGAAACTTCGTAAGAAAAATCCACGTGACCTGGCGTGTCAATTAAATTTAAAATATAATTTTCGCCTTCATACTTGTATTCCATTTGAATGGCGTGGCTTTTTATGGTAATACCGCGTTCGCGCTCCAAATCCATACTGTCTAAAAGCTGGGCTTGTTCTTCACGCGCCGTAGTGGTTCCGGTAAAACTTAATAACCTGTCGGCTAACGTGCTTTTTCCGTGGTCAATATGGGCAATAATACAAAAATTTCTGATGTTTTTCATGCGTCGTATTCCGTTCTCGTTAATTTGCGCAAATATAACGAAATAAGGATTTGAAAATACGACAAGTTATAACTTATCAGCAACTAAGGTCATGCGATTTTCTATTTTTATGATATATTGAACAATATGTTTTTCAGTTTTTCAACCAAATTCACTAAACAAAAACAGTTTTTTCAATAATATTTTGAACCTGCGGACTTTTTTGGTTGACCTGCCTGCCATTTCGATGGGCGTTTCCTTTCAGGTCGCGATTTTCATTCCAATCCGTCATTGCGAGGCTTTTGAAAAAAGTTGAAGCAATCTGTTTTTTATTATGGTAACACTGCTACTGTATAAACAGTTTGCTACGTCTGCTTAATCGGCTCTGCCTCATTAACCTTCCTCGCAATGATGAAATTTGTTTTCAATTTATGATTTAGAACTTGTTTTCTTGAATTAATTTTTGCTATTCCACCCAATCGGCTATAAATAAATTGGTATCGTGCGTTCCGTTATTATTTCTATTGGAGGAAAAAACGATTTTCTTTCCATCGGGTGAAAACATGGGGAAAGCATCAAAAACGGTATCGTAAGTAATTTGTTCTAGGCCAGTTCCATCAATATTAATCATAAATAAATTGAAGCTATGCTTCGTTTTATGGTTGGAAGAGAAAATTATTTTTTTTCCTGAAGGATGAAAAAACGGTGCCCAGTTTGCGTTGCCTAAATTGGTAACTTTGGTTAATTCACTGCCGTCAACATTGCAGGTATATAATTCCATATTTGTTGGTTGCACCAATCCCACAGCCAATAAATCTTTATACTCTTTTATTTCTTCTTCTGTTTTCGGACGCGAAGAGCGAAATATTAATTTTGTGCCATCGGGTGAAAAGAAAGCACCGCCGTCGTAACCCAACTCAAAAGTGATTTGTTTTACATCGGATCCATCAATATTCATAGTAAACAATTCTAAATCGCCAGTTCTTGTTGAGGTGAACACAATTTTATCGCCTTTTGGAGAAACGGTTGGTTCGGCATCATAACCTGGTTCAAAAGTGAGCTGTTTTAGCTGATTTCCTTTTGTGTCAGCCACAAAAATATCGAAATCTTCATAAACTGGCCAAATATATTTGTTGCCATAATCTTTTTTTTTTGGAACGGGCGGACAAGCTTTATCAGCCAAATGTGTGGAGGAATAGATAATGGTGGAATCTCCTGGTAAAAAATAACTGCAAGTGGTTCTTCCTTCTCCAGTACTTATCATCTGCGGAATTTGTCCTTTACTTAAATCATCATCAATATCCATGATAAAAATTTGGTCGCACTCCAATCCCCAAGCTTTGGTGTTTGCCTGAAAAGTAAGTTTTGTATTGTCGAAACTCCAATATGCCTCGGCATTGTCGCCGCCAAAAGTGAGTTGTTTTATGTTTTTTAAATGTTTTTCCTGTGGATAATGGATGGTGTTCACAATTTTTGTGGCACCCGATTTTCCATCGTAAGCGGTTTTATGTTGGGAAGATTTACAACCTAAAAATAGGGCTGATAAAAGCAGGATGGTCAATTTTAATTTCATGAGTCTTGTTTTAGGAATTCAAAAATACAATTTATCTTTAAATTAATAAAAGCATTATTGTAGTTGTTCTTCGAATTTTCTTTTAAATTGAGTTGGTTAAAAAATTATAAATATTTGGCTATAATCTACTATTTACATATAATAAATAGAACATAATCTATTATTTACATATAAAAATGAGATTAGATGATTTAATACTTTAATTAAATCAGTTGTTTTTTTCCAGATTCAGGTTATTTATTGTTGAAATGACGAGAAATAATCAATTTAAATTAAGCAATGAAATAATTACAGAAACAAGTTCAAAAACAATAATTTTATACTTCTTTAAAATTGCTTAATTTTGCACACTTAAATTTTTGATTTGATAAAGATAGGAGACATAGAATTGTGCGATTTTCCGCTGTTGTTGGCACCGATGGAAGACGTGAGCGATCCGCCGTTTAGGGCTTTGTGCAAAGAACAGGGTGCAGATGTGGTTTATACCGAGTTTATTTCTTCGGAAGGATTGATTCGTGATGCGGTAAAAAGTAGAAAAAAACTGGATATTTACGAAAAAGAACGTCCGGTTGGCATTCAAATTTTTGGGGCAAATTTAGAATCTATGTTAAGAACGGTGGAGATTGTTGAGCAATCGAATCCGGATATTATCGACATCAATTTTGGCTGTCCAGTAAAAAAGGTGGTTTGCAAAGGTGCCGGAGCTGGCATATTAAAAGATATCGATTTGATGGTGCGTTTAACCGAAGCTATGGTAAAACACACCAATTTACCCATCACCGTTAAAACCCGTTTGGGCTGGGATGAAAATTCCATAAAAATTGTTGAAGTGGCCGAACGTTTGCAGGATGTTGGCTGTAAAGCAATTTCAATTCACGGTCGCACACGCGCCCAAATGTATAAAGGTGAAGCCGACTGGAGCCATATTGCCGCTGTAAAAAACAATCCGAGAATGCACATTCCTATTTTTGGGAACGGCGATGTAAATTCACCCGAACGCGCTATGGAAATGCGAGATAAATTTGGTTTGGATGGTGCTATGATTGGCCGCGCAAGCATTGGAAACCCGTGGTTTTTTAAACAAGTGAAACACTTTTTTGAAACGGGCGAACATTTACCAAACATCACAATTGCTGATCGTGTTGAAATGGCACGCCGACATTTACAAATGGAGATTGACTGGAAAGGTGTTGAAATTGTGGGTGTTATGGAAACCCGTCGTCATTATACCAACTATTTTAAAGGCATCCCCGATTTTAAAGAATACCGTTTAAAAATGGTAAAATCAGATTCCGCACAAGAAGTTTATGATGTTTTTGAGGAAGTGCTTCAGAAATTCGCCTGATTTCAACCTATGAAATAACCATTGTCAAGCATACGCAAACACCGATGGGTTTTTCACAGCATCAAAAATTATTCTTAAATTTATGGCGTGTGAAAAAACTATTTGGAAAAGCAATATAATTTGAATGATTCTGTTTCAGAAAGAGGCAACTTATTAAATAGACGGTAATATATAAGGAAAAGAAAATGTGATGAACAATTTATTTCTACCTCAATAGTTTTTTATCTTTTTATAGAAAGAATTCAGAAAGAAAAAATTGAAACTTAAAAAAATAATTAATCTATTGAGAAAAAACAATAGATCAATAAAAATAAATTAGAACCAAAGGTTTGGCATAATGTCATTAAATTAAGGGAATATTTGACATTGCTTCGCCAGTTCGCTATCGCGCGTGTCCGACAAAGGAGGAATCGCATTAAATAGCTTAACATGAAGTGATTCCTCGTACCTCGGAATGAAATAAAGGCGTTAAAGTCTTAACTTAATGACATTGAGGTTTAGCGAGTTATTTTTGGTTCTTTTCAAAATAAAATCTATATGAAGAATTTATTGTTTTTTGTGTTTATAGCTTCATTTTTAGTTTCTTGCACGTCTAAAGTTAGCTCTCAAAATAAATTAAAACCTATAAAAACAGTGCCATTAAATATTCCCGAACCTTCAGGAATAACAGTTTTTAACAATAGGTTATTTATTGTTAGCGATTATAACGGAATAATTTATAAAACAACTTTAGAGGGTAAAATACTTCATAAAATAAAAACAAAATTTACCGACTTAGAAGGGATTACCATTGATGAATCTTCGCAGAATTTTTGGATCGTGAGTGAAAGAGACAGAGCATTGGTTGCATTAGATTCTTTGGGAAATTTTATTAAAAAATTTAATGTTAAAGGAAAACAAAAATATAAAAATAGTGGCTTAGAAGGCATTTGTTTTGTTGAAAGTGAAAAGATGTTATATGTTGTAAATGAAAAATTACCCACACAATTATTACAATTAAATTTAAATGGTGAAATTATTAATAAGTTTATGTTGGACTTAGGTAAAGATCTTTCAGGAATTTGTTTTGATATAAATTCGGATAGTTTTTGGGTAGTAAGCGATGAATCAGAAGCAATTTACAATATTGACAAAAAAGGTGCACTTATTAAAGATTATAAAATACCTGTTAAAAAAGCTGAGGGAATTGTAATTTATAACAACAAAATATATATTGTTAGCGATAGTTTAAACTCTTTGTTTGTTTTTGAATTGCCCGACTAACTTATTCCACCAATTTCAAGGAAATTCTGCTGCTAGCAATTTTTGAAGCCACCAATCCTAGAACAAGTATGGTCACAAGGACTGTTAAAACATTGAAATAAGTAAACTCAACCGGATAAGCCAAATGCTGTGTTATCATAAATAAGCTATATTTTTTCTGAAGCAACACTAAAATTATGCCAACCGATAATCCAACCGCAAGTCCGAAAAGCGTCAACAAAAATCCCTGAAAGATAAAAATGCGTTTAATTTCTTTGATGGTTGCGCCCAAACTATACAATGTTTTAAGGTTGTCCCTTTTGTCTAAAATCATCATAATAATGGCGCCAATCACATTGAACAAAGCGATAATTAGAATCAGGGTAAATATTAAATAGGAAGCCAAATTTTCGGTATTCAGCATTTTATAAAAAACGGCATTTAATTGTTCCCGAGTTTCCACTTTAAAGTCGGTTCCTAAATTGATTTTAAGTTGCTCAATAATTCCTGCCCGGTCTTTGCTGTTTTTAACTTTTAGTTCAATGGACGAAATTTGTGTAGGATTGTAATTCAGCAGTTCCTGGACCAACTCCAAGGAGATAAACACGAATTTTTTGTCAATTTCATCGGTCAATGCAAATACGCCAATAGGTTGGGTGTTAATCTTTGTAAAAGCGTTGGCGGGATCGGTAATATAGCCACTTCCTGGTTTTGGGACGTAAATTTTTAAAGGCTCCAAAAAATCATAAACGCCAATAGACAACAAGTTTGAAATTCCATTTCCCACAACTGCCCCAGAAGGAAGATTTTCATCGAGCCAAGTTCCGGCATAAACCGTGGTGTCCATTCGATTTACTTTTGTGTAATTCAGGTCAACACCTTTTATGTAGGCAATATGTGTTTTTCCATTAAAATCGAAAAAAGCGCGTTCTTCAATCACTTTTGAGTAGGAAGCGATACCATTTTGATTTTTTAGGGTGTTTTCAATTTTGGTATTGAAATCAAACGATTTTCCTTTTACGGCAGTAATTTTAATATCGGGATCCGAAGTGTTTAAAAAACCAATGCTGAAAGTTCGCAATCCAGAAAATCCCGAAAGCACAATAAACAAAGCCAAAGTCCCAACAATTACGCCAACAGCGGCAATAAAAGTGATAATATTTATGGTATTGTTGCTACTTTTAGAAAATAAATATCGCTTGGCTATGTATAAGGAAAAATTCAAATTATCGCTTTTTGCGTTGGTCTAAAATATCTGGATTTTTAATCGGATTTTCCAACTTGCCTTTTAATGCATTGTCAATATCTTCAATATAATCCAAACTGTCATCCATATAAAAAAAGAGTTCGGGCATTCTTCTTAGCTGTTCCTTGGTTCGTTTTGCCATTTCATAGCGAATGGTGACCGTATTTTCATGAAGACCTTTTAAAATGAGGTCTCTTTTATTCTGCGGAAAAACGCTGATATACACTTTTGCGTTCGATAAATCGGAAGTAACAAGCACTTTAGTAACAGATATAATAATCCCTTTCATTCCATCCTGTGCAGCGTGTTGCAAAACATCGGCTAGATCTTTTTGTAAAACACCGGCTATTTTTTTTTGTCTGTTTGTTTCCATACTGCAAAAATAGTATTTAAATATACATAAATTCCGTTTTTGTTTTTGATTGTTTAGGAAACATTGGCTTAATTCTAATAGGCACAGCAATTTATAGCTAGTTATTTTGGGCGTTACCCTGCGGGTCGGGCTTTCCGCTGCAAGTCCTCGCGCGCCCAAAAGCGCGACTGTGGGCTTTCCACTGCAATCCCTAACGCAAATCACATAAAAAATGAAAATGAATAAAGAAAAATAATTTGCGCACTTTGCGTATTTTCTTTGCGTTTTTTGCGGTTAAATGTAAAATTTAATTTAATTGATTTTTATGATTTTTTATTTGGTTTTTATCATAGGATACGTACATCACATAAAAAATGAAAATGAATAAAGAAAAATAATTTGCGCACTTTGCGGTTTTTATTTGCGGAATTTGCGGTTAAATGCAAATTTCGATTGATTGGATTTTTATGATTTTTTATTTGGTTTTTATCATAGAATACGCAAATTGATTTATGAAGTTAGAATTTAAAAGACTTAAAACTTTTTAGCGCCCTTTGCGTATTTTCTTTGCGTTCTTTGCGGTTAAATGCAAATTTCGATTGATTGGATTTTCGATTTTAGAATTACGATTTATGAACTACCTTTAGCATTTCAAACTTAAAAACATGAACAAAATTGAACACATCGGCATTGCCGTAAAAGATTTGGAAAAATCGAATGAAATATTTGCGGCACTTTTTGGAAAATCGCATTATAAAATGGAAGAAGTGGAAAGTGAAGGCGTAAAAACTTCTTTTTTTCAAGTCGGTTCAAATAAGGTTGAATTGCTGGAAGGCACTAATGAAAATAGCCCTATTTCAAAATTTATTGAAAAAAAAGGAGAAGGCGTTCATCATATTGCTTTTTCGGTTGACGATATTTTAAGCGAAGTGGCGCGATTAAAAAAAGAAGGATTTATAGTTTTAAACGAGATTCCCAAAAAAGGAGCCGACAATAAATTGGTGGTTTTTTTGCACCCAAAATCTACTAATGGTGTTTTAATTGAATTGTGCCAGGAAATAGCATAAGGAATTTTGTTGTAACATAAGTGTAGTGCGGTTTGTGGGTTATAAAAAAACAAAAGCCCCTTAAATAGGAACTTTTGTTTTACTTTTTAATCTTTTTGGAGTTTTGTGTAACAGTTACTGTTGTTGGTAATGGCTTTATTTTTTTATCAAATTGTAATTCTCGTCTACTGTATAATTTAGTGTAAGTTCTAAATCTTCTAATCTTTCAAAGATATTTTCTAAAATTTGATCATCATAATCTTGAGCATAATCAAGAATTGTTGTGTCCCACCAATTATTAATAGCTTTTTCAATTATCTTAAATGTATACTCAAGAGTTAAATCAGATAAAGAAGTATCAGGAATAGCAAAGTGAATTATTTGATTTCTAACACGTCCAAATTTATTATACAATTCTATAGGTTCTATCTTATAGCCTGTTGTAGCCTAAAGGCGGTCTAGCAATTCAGAATACATTATCGTTTGACCGTGCTCAATTAAATCTTCCATTTTAATATTTCTATCCACAAGATTTGCTTCTTTGGGAATTTTATTAAATACTAATAATGGATGTTCCTCTACGATTTTTGATTTTATTAAAATTTCAAACCCATTAGCAACTTGAACAAGTCCCATTGCATGAGAATATGGTTCTCCAGCTTCTGAGTAAGTTGCGTTAACAACTCCTTTTGCAACCATTGATAAACCAAAATCTCTCATTTGAGATGCGATTTTGTATTTATCTTTAATTGCTAAATGATTATTTTGCCCATTTAGACCGTGAAAAAAACCTAATGTATAAGCCTCAATTGCACTTCGATGTCTTCGATCCCCTCTTTGACTTTCTTTTAAATTTGTAATGAAGTTTTCTAGATCAAAATTTAATAATTTTTGAGTTCCGTTTTCTAACCCTTTTTCATACGCACAAGAAGCACATTTATGACGTTCAAAATTGCCTTGACTTATAGGTAAGTTTTTAACGATTAAATCTGCTTTTGAATGATTTTTATTGCAAGCCATTTTTATTCCTCGATTTGGTTCATTATCCAATTTGTCCAACCTGTTATAGTTGAAGCTCGTCTAAAATATGTTGAGTCAGAACCAACTTTGTGTAGTTTTGATTTTTCCATTATTTCAACAATGTTTTCTTTACTTGGCATTTCTCCATTTTCAAGGTAAAGTTTCAATGTCTGCTTGAAAGCAGAATGAGAAACAATGATCTTTACAAACTCTTTTTGTCTTTCAATTAAGTTAGTATTAAAAACTTGTTTGCCTTTAGTCGTTAAATAACAACCAATTTGACCGCTTATAGTATCTTTTCCTGTTTCTAAAAGACCTAAATACTTTCCTGCATTAGAGTAATAGTCGGTTTGTCTCGCATCAAAGTCATAACTTTGGGTTATTTCTTCTTTTGTAATAAATTCTTTTTGTTTAAGAAGTTCACAAAGGTTAATAACTCTCTCAAAACTGTCAGCTTGCGGAAATGGTATTTGAGGTTCTTTAGCAGTTTTAGTTTTTTCTAAAATTTCTTGAATTGTTTCAATATTAAATGCACCGTCTTGAACTGCATACTTTTTGTGTTTGACTAATACAAGTGAATTATAATGATTGATATTAGTAAAAGCATATTCTCGTAAGTGAAAAATTCCATTTGTATAGGTTAGAAAAATTGGTCGAACTTGTTTCTGTATTTTTCCGCTCCAAAGTTTGTATGGATAATAAAGTTGTCGAACAAGAAAGTCGTCAGAAATATAATTTTTGGCTTCAATTAAATTTAGTGAATTATTACCTTCATAACCGCCGTCAATTTCTACTTGTGAATTTCCAACATTTACGTTAAATAACCCATTTGATGAATTAATATCAAAACCAAATGACGATGAACTCATTCTTCCGCTTACCGTTGGTAATAAGCTATCTTCTTCTGTAAAATCGTGAAGTATTTTTGAAACAAATGCACAGTTTATTGCTGTAGCCTCACTTGTAATATCTCTATAATCTAGACTTTCTAAAAATGTTGGAAATTCAATTGGTGTTATTTCAATTTCATCTGTATTAACCCACATTGCAGCCTAACTGTTAAAAAATGATCTAAAAGTGTTAAAAAAAGGGTGGTTTTAGGGGTATATTGGGGAAAAAAGCGTTGAAACGCCCTGTTTTCGTTTCGTTTTGATTTGTAGT
>JAQVGD010000132.1 GCA_028696945.1 Lutibacter sp. | reverse complement strand
ATCTGACTTTAAAAACACTTTACGACATTGTTGAAAAAGGGCTTGGCGGAAAAGTAAAGATTTCAATTGAAGTCTGAGAAAAGTACGTGTTACAACACCTCATAAAATTTATGCTTAAATTTGAACTGAAACAAATAACAAACATTCAACAAAAAATTTGCTACGTACGAAAAATCTCCGTTTTTCCAAACGCACAAATCTTATAAAAAATCGTTACAGTTGAAAGTAGTTCAATTTAATTTCCCTCTTGAGAAGCCTTTCCCGCTTTTCCTGCGGGAGGGATAGGGGTGTGTTTTAATTGTTATAAATATCCCGAAATTTAAAAGGAAATCAACAATATTATTTTGAAACTATTATTAAAACAAAAAAAGCTGTCCGAAATTCATTTCGGGCAGCTTTTTTTATTCTTGTGACTTAAAGTTTACTCTACCAAAACCCAATCCCCTTTTTGAATTAAAGGAATTGCTTGTTTGTATTTTACCGATTTATTTTCCCCAGACATTACATGTTTGATGGTCACTTGTTCATTTCGTCCAATTTTCCGCTCGGTGCGTACAATGGTTTCAACTACGTGTTGCTGTTGTGTTTGATTGGTTTGTTGGTTTGGCAATGAACTACCATATTCTTCCTTGCTCAATTGAACTTTTTCACGTTTTTGTTCTTTTGCTGGTAAAACACGAGTTGCGTCTTGAGAAGGCAATTCACCTTTAAATAAAAACGACAAGACTTCCTTATTTACGGTATCAAGCATTCCGTTAAAAAGTTCAAAAGATTCGAATTTGTAAATTAAAAGCGGATCTTTTTGCTCATAAGTCGCGTTTTGAACCGATTGTTTTAACTCATCCATTTGCCGTAAATGATCTTTCCAAGTGTCATCAATAATGGCAAGTGTTATATTTTTTTCAAAATCTGTTACCAACTCTTTTCCACCAGTTTCATAAGCCGTTTTTAAATTGGTGATTACTTTTAATTCTTTTGTGCCATCGGTAAAAGGAACCACAATTCGCTCGTATTTTTCTCCATGATTTTCATAAACATCCTTAATTACGGGAAAAGCAGCTTTGGCATTTCTTTCTAATTTTTCTTTGTAATGTTTGTAAACCACATCAAAAAGTTGGTCGGTAAGTTCTTGTTCGGTTTGCGATTTAAATTCTTCTTCATTGAAAGGAGAAGTTGTGGAAGAAAAACGAATCAATTCAAATTCAAAATTCTCAAAATCATTTATGTATTTATTTTCTCTAATCAGCATATTGCAGGTATCATAAACCATATTTACAATATCAACTTGCAATCTGTCTCCATATAACGCGTGGCGACGGCGTTTGTAAACAACTTCTCTTTGAGAATTCATTACGTCATCATATTCCAACAATCGTTTACGAACCCCAAAGTTGTTTTCCTCCACTTTACGTTGCGCGCGTTCAATAGATTTTGAAATCATGGAGTGTTGAATAACTTCGCCTTCCTGAAGCCCCATTCTGTCCATCATTTTCGCAATGCGTTCCGAACCGAACAATCGCATTAAATTATCTTCTAACGACACATAAAATTGTGAGGAACCTGGATCACCCTGACGACCAGCTCTACCTCGTAACTGTCGGTCAACGCGACGTGAATCATGACGTTCTGTACCAACAATGGCCAAACCTCCAGCCTTTTTAACTTCATCTGAAAGTTTTATATCCGTTCCACGACCCGCCATATTTGTGGCAATGGTTACCACCCCTGAATTTCCTGCTTCAGCAACAATATCGGCTTCTCTTTTATGGAGTTTGGCGTTTAACACATTGTGTTTTATTTTTCTTATGGTAAGCATTCGGCTTAGCAATTCGGAAATTTCCACGGAAGTAGTTCCCACCAAAACAGGTCGGCCTAAATTTACCAAGTTTACAATTTCATCGATAACAGCATTATATTTTTCGCGCTTGGTTTTAAAAACCAAATCGTCTCGGTCATCACGAATCAATTCTCTGTTGGGCGGAATTTCAATAACATCCAATTTATAAATCTCCCAAAATTCCCCAGCTTCCGTTACGGCAGTTCCAGTCATACCCGCCAATTTTCGGTACATTCTAAAGTAATTTTGAAGCGTAACTGTTGCATAAGTTTGGGTAGCAGCTTCAATTTTTACATTTTCTTTTGCTTCAATGGCCTGATGTAATCCGTCTGAATAACGGCGACCTTCCATAATACGTCCGGTTTGCTCATCAACAATTTTAATTTTATCTTCCATAATCACATACTCAATATCTTTTTCAAATAAAGTGTATGCTTTAAGCAATTGATTCATAGTATGGATTCGCTCACTTTTTATGCTAAAATCTCGATACAGTTCTTCTTTTTTTGCGGTTAAAACTTCAGGAGCATTGTTTTCATGTTCCAATTTTCCAATTTCAGTGCTTAAATCGGGTAAAATGAAGAAATTTTCATCGCCGTCATCGCCAGACAAGTAGGTAATTCCTTTATCGGTTAGTTCAATGGAATTGTTTTTTTCATCGATAACAAAATATAACTCTTCGTCAACTTTAGGCATTTCACGGTTGTTATCCTGCATATAATGATTCTCCGTTTTTTGCAAGAGTAGTTTATTTCCTTCCTGACTTAAAAATTTAATTAAAGCCTTGCTTTTTGGCAAACCTCTATAAACACGAAGCAATAAAAAGCCACCTTCTTTGGTATCACCTTCCGCTAATAATTTTTTTGCTTCGGCCAAAACAGCAGTTAAATAATTTCGTTGGATAGAAACAATTCTGTCAACACTGGGTTTTAACTCGTTAAATTCGTGACGGTCAGCATTCCCTGTTGCGCCTGAAATAATTAAAGGTGTACGAGCATCATCAATTAAAACGGAATCGACCTCATCCACAATGGCAAAGTTTGGTGGGCGTTGCACTAAATCATTTGGTGAATGTGCCATATTATCACGCAAATAATCAAAGCCAAACTCGTTATTTGTACCATAAGTAATATCCGCATTGTAGGCTTTTCTTCGCGCGTCAGAATTTGGTTCGTGGTGATCAATACAATCTATTCTTAATCCGTGGAATTCAAAAATTGGACCCATCCAGGCAGCATCACGTTTTGCCAAATAATCATTTACAGTTACCAAATGCACGCCTTTTCCGGTAAGTGCATTTAAGTAAATTGGGAGCGTTGAAACCAATGTTTTACCTTCACCAGTCATCATTTCGGCAATTTTACCTTGATGTAAAACCGCGCCACCAATTAGTTGTACGTCGTAATGAATCATATCCCAAGTGACTTTTATTCCTTGGGCATCCCATTCGTTGTACCAAATGGCCTTGTCATTTTCTAGGATAATATTATCTCGGGTTGCGGATAGTTCCCGATCAAAAGGAGTTGCTGTAACAGTAATGGTTTTGTTTTGTGTGAAGCGTTTGGCGGTTTCTCTAACAACTGCATAAGCTTCAGGCATAATTTGGTCTAATGTTTTTTCTGAAGCATTGTACAAATCGTCTTCCAAACTATCAATTTCAGCATAAATTTCTTCTTTTCGATCAATATTTGCTTCAGATAATTCTGCTTTTAATTCATCAATTTTTGAAGAAAACTCCAACGTTGAATCTGATATTATTTGCTTAAAGTAAGCTGTTTTTTCACGTAGTTGATCGTTTGTTAAGTTTGTTATTTCGTTTTCAAAAGCATTAACTTTGGCAACAATTGGTCGAAGCAATGCCAAATCGCTCTTTTTTTTATCTCCAACAAAAATTTTAAGGACTGAATTTATGATACTCATTTTTAAGGTGTCAAATTTTTAAATAATTACATGTAAAATTACAGTAATTTATATTGATATTTAATGGCGGGTAAAGTTAATTTTTTAAATGTTAAATAGTTTTAAATCTATCTTAAATTATTATTGATAAACAAAAAAAAGCCTCGAAAGAGACTTTTTTTTGTTTGATGTTTTTTTTTAATATTCATCCTCGTTCCAAAGGTAATCTTCTTCTGTGGGATAATCTGGCCAAATTTCAACGATTGATTCGAAATTTTCTTCTTCATCTTCAATTTCTTGAAGGTTTTCCACGACTTCTAAAGGTGCTCCAGTTCTAATTGCATAATCAATCAATTCATCTTTTGTTGCAGGCCAAGGCGCGTCCGCTAAATATGATGCTAATTCTAGTGTCCAATACATAACTTCTCCGTATTAAATTTTTGCAAAAGTAATTTTTTTACTTAATTAGGCAAGCTATTTCTCTCTTTAATTTCAAAATAAAAAGAACTTATTTTATTTTCTCAGCAATCCAAGGAATTTCTTTAGCTTTATTGTCAATTGTCAACTTTCGTGCCAGTACAAATAGATAGTCAGAAAGTCGATTTAAATACATCAAAATAGTTGGATTTATGGCATTTTCATCATTTAATGAGGTGGTTATCCGCTCAGCTCTTCTACAAATACATCTTGCAATATGACAAAATGACACGGTTGTATGTCCGCCAGGTAAAATAAAATGCGACATTGGCGGCAAGGATTCATTCATCAGGTCAATTTCATTTTCCAAAAGCATAACAGATTCTTCCGAAAGTTTATGGATATTTAAACGTTCTTTTCCGCTTTTTAAGATTTCTTTCTCTGGAGGCGTTGCCAACATGGATCCTAAAGTAAATAATTCGTTTTGAATTTTTAGCAGAATTTCGGTAGTGTGTGAATCAATTTTCTGATCACGAATCAAACCAATATGTGAATTTAGCTCATCTACAGTACCATAAGCTTCTATTCTTAAATGATATTTTGGCACTCTTGTTCCTCCAAAAAGAGAGGTTTTACCTTTATCTCCGGTTTTTGTATAGATTTTCATATTGCAAATTAACTAATTTTTTTGAGAATTTAATTAAACCCTAATAGTAAAATGCTGTTTTTCTTGTTCTCTTCTGAAAAACACAAATCCCCAAAAAAAAGTATTGATGGTAATGGTAACTTTTGGATGATTTTTTATTTCTTCCCAGGCCAGTTGCATTTCTGGTGACCAATTAATATCATCAAAAATAAAAACGGAATCGTTATGGACAGTTTCAAGGCATTGATTGAAATATTGAATTGTGGCACTTTTTTGATGATTTCCATCAAAATAAATTAAATCGAATTGCTTGCCTTTTACCACCGAAGGAAGTGTATCATTGAAATTCCCAACAACCAATTGAATATTGTTTAAATGGTTTATTTTGAATAAATTTTTTGCAACTTGAACTGTGTTTTTACAGCCTTCAAGCGTAACAATATCACCTTTTGGGTTTCCAATACTCAAAACGGAAGTACCCAATCCAACTGATGTTCCAATTTCCAATATGCTTTTAGGATTAAAATAGTCAATAATTCGAAGTAGAAGTTTTGCCCTCTTATTAGATATTCCAGCTATTTTTGCGATATCTGATACTTTTCGTTCGTTGTTTTTAAAAAATGAAGAACCTTTACCATAATCTGTTATTGCGATGCTTTTATGATTGGAATACAATGATTTTCTAATTTTGTTAACCGCAATTATTTTAGATGGATTTGTTTTGGCATTGAAACATTTGGTCACTAGCTGATAAACAAAAGGAGAGTGTATGCCATGTCGATTTGTTGACATAAATAAAAAAGTGATAAATGACCTAATTTTAAACCATTCCATGACAAGGCTATTTAAATGCGAAAATAGTTGAAAAATTATTTTAATAAGCTATTTAAAATTATATTTGCCATAGCCTGATAAAATTTTTATGAAGAATTTCTTTTTATATGTTGTTATTATAAGTCTGCTAACATCTTGTGTCCCAACGAAGAAAGTGACTTCTTTCCAAGGAGAACCAGTAAGTAAATCGGAGATTTATAAGTTAAATAATGAGCCTTATCGTTTGCAGGTAAACGATATTTTATACATTGACATTAAAGCCGAAAACCAGGAACTTGTAGCACTTTTTAAAAATAACGCCTCAGATGGCAGCAGTGCTGGCGGACTCTATTATTCAGGATATACTATTGATAACCATGGAAATATAAGAATTCCTTATATTGGAGAAATAAATGTTTTGGGTTTTACCGAAAAAGAAACTAGGGAAAAAATTGAAATTGAATTGGGTAAATTTTTAAAGAATCCAGAAACGGTTTTTGTAACTGTTAAATTAGGTGGCATCAACTTTATTGTCACTGGTGAAGTGGGTTCTCCCGGCACAAAAAATTTAGCACAAAACCAAGTTTCTATTATTGATGCTATTGCCAATTCTGGTGAAATTTCCACTTTTGGCGACCGTGAAAATGTGCTGATTATAAGAAAAACACCTGATGGAGTTAAAAAATACAAAATAAACATGAATGAAATTGCCATTTTTGAATCGGAGTATTTCTATATTCAACCCAACGATATTATTTATGTAGCTCCGTTAAAACAAAAATCTTGGGGAGTTGGAACTACTGGTTTACAAACATTTACAACAGTTGTTTCAGTATTGTCATTTTTAATAACCTCTGTTTTATTAGTTAAAAATTTATAATATTTTATGGATAATAAATTCAAATTTATTGAAAATCCAAGTGAGCAAATCTCAAATATTAAAGATTATTTATTTCGAATTTTAGCAAATTGGAAATGGTTTGCAGTAACTATTGCCATTGCGCTTGCAATCGCATATTATATTAATATATCCTCTCAAAAAATATATGGACTCAGTACAACTATTGCCGTAAACGAAAAACAAAATCCGCTTTTTTCATCGGGAACCAATATTGCATTTAACTGGGGTGGAGTTAGTGATAGGGTAGAATCCATCAGAAAGGCATTAACATCCAGATCTCATAATGAAAAGGTAATAAGCAGGCTCAATTTTTATATTGAATATTTAAGAGATGGCCGTTTTAGAATAGAAGATGCTTATGGCGAAACACCATTTATTATAAAATTACAACCAAATCAATACCAACTGCTTAACACTTTAATTAAAATTGATTTTATCGACAATGAACGGTTTAGATTATCAGTTGATTTTAATGAAAAATACGCTTATAAATTAATAAACTACAAAGATGAATCGTTAAATGATTTTGAAGAAAATAAATCTCGGTTTTCAAAAATATTTTTAATTGATGAATATATAAATCTTCCATTTTTAAAAGCGCAACTTGCACTTGTAAAAGAGGTAAAAGACCTAAAGGGACAATCGTTTTATATTCAGTTGAAATCTATTGAACAAGTAGCTGGTCAATATCAGAATGTAAGAGCGACAGGACTTACCGGAACTTCTTTAATAGAATTGTCATTAAAGGGACCTAATAAAAATAGAATTGTAGATTATTTAAATGAAACAGTTAAAGTTTTGGCTGAACATGAACTGGATGAAAAAACAAATTATGCCAGAAGCACAAAGGAATTTATTGATGCCCAGTTTAGAAATACTTCAGACAGTCTAAAATTAATTGAAGACAATATTGGAAAATTTAAACAAGAAAATTCAATTTATCAATTGTCGGCTGAAGGAGGTGAAATCTATTCACAAACAATTAGTTTAGATAAAATGCAAGAGCAATTGGGTGACAGAATTGTGTATTTCAACAATTTGGAAAATTACATAAAAACTCATACAAATTTTACCAATATTCCCGCTCCTGCAATTATAAATATTGAAGATGGCACTATTTCTGAAATGGTGGGGAAATTAACAGAACTTTCTATTAAAAAGGAAAGATTATCAAAGGAGGTTACGTCAAATCATCCTTCATTAATAGCGGTAAATCAGGAAGTTGAAACCACAAGAAATGTGTTGCTTGAAAATCTTTCCTCCTTAAGAAATCAAACTAAAATCACACTAAACAACAGCAGAAATCGATTAAATATCTATAATTACGAGCTGGACAAGCTTCCGAAGAAAGAGCAAAAATTATTAAATTTTCAAAGAAAATACAGTTTAACTGAATCCAATTATGTTTTTCTAATGCAGAAGCGTTATGAAGCGGATATTGCGATTGCAGCCAGCGTATCGGACATTTCTGTTTTGGACACCGCAAAAGATACGGGGCAAGAATCAATTTTGCCAAGAATGCAGTTTAATTATATGATTGCTTTACTTTTGGGAACGATATTTCCGCTTTTTGTAATTATTGCAAAAGAAGTTTTAGATACCCGAATTCACTCTACTGAAGACATTGAGAAAATTTCACCGATACCAATTTTAGGCGTTGTAGGAAATAATGGTGTCGAAAATAATTTAGCGGTTTTTACGAATCCGAAATCGGGTGTGGCCGAATCATTTAGGGCATTGCGCTCAAACATTCAATTTTTATTTGCCAGAAGTGCAAAAGACAAATGTAAGACCATTTTGGTTACATCATCAGTTAGTGGAGAGGGAAAAACATTTATTTCCATTAATATGGCGACGGTTTTTGCATTGGGTGGAAAAAAAACAATTTTAGTTGGACTGGATTTACGCAAACCAAAAATATTTAATGATTTTGATGTTTCCAATGAAAAAGGAGTTGTTAACTATTTAATAGGGGAAGAAAATATTGAAGGGATTATCCAAAAAACTAAAATTCCCAATCTGGATGTTATTGTTGCTGGTCTTGTACCTCCAAATCCTTCGGAATTATTAATCGGTGCAGCGACAGATGAGCTGATTAACAGTTTAAAAGAAAATTACGATTATATTATTTTAGATACGCCGCCTATAGGATTGGTAAGTGATGCTGTTGAGTTGTTGAAATATGCAGATTCAACACTTTATATTGTCAGACAAATGTATTCCCAAAAAGGAATGCTTAAAATGATTAACGAAAAATATAGTAAAGAAGAAATATCAAATATTAGTATTGTACTCAATGATTTTACCATGAAATTAAGCCATTATGGATATGGCAACCATTATGGGTACGGCTATGGTTACGGAAAATATGCCGACAGATATGGTAATGAAGAAGCACCCAAGTCATTTTTTAAAAATATTTTTAAAAGAAAAAGAGGCTAATTAGAAGTTAACTATTAGAAGTTAAATATTAAATATTAGAAGTTAAATATTAAAGGTTTTTTGTTGTAAATAAATATTTATTTCAAATCAAGCTCCCTTTCCTTTGGAAAGGGTTGGGGATAGGATTAGAAGTTAACTATTAGAAGTTAAATCATTGTTGTCCGATTAAATATTTAATGCAAACAAATCTCCTCAAAGGGGCTTTAATTACTAAATTATTTTATGTTTCTACAAACATTTAGCTCATACAAAGTTATTTTAGTCCCATCGGGACTTACTGTTTGTAGAAAAATAGATTTTCCCCAAAAACTAACCCCATCGGGGCGGACTGTTTGTAGGCCCATTTTAATTGAGATAAATCATTTTTTATGAATTTTTATCGGACACTAATAATATTAAATATTAAAAGTTTTTTGTTGTAAATATTCTATAATTTCAAATCAAACCCCCTTTCCTTTGGAAAGGGCTGGGGATAGGATTTACTATGAATACATACTATCTCGTAATTCCTTAATTTTTGGATCGTCTAAATACTCATCAAATGTTGAATACCTGTCTATAACTCCTTTTGGTGTAATTTCTATAATTCTATTGGCAACAGTTTGTGCAAATTCGTGGTCATGAGTTGTAAAAATAACAGTTTCTTTAAAGTTTTTTAAGGAATTGTTAAAAGCTTGAATAGACTCCAGGTCTAAATGATTCGTTGGTTCATCTAACATCAACACGTTTGCTTTTA
>JAQVGD010000131.1 GCA_028696945.1 Lutibacter sp. | reverse complement strand
CTCCTTTATCAATGTATTTTTCCCTATGCAAATGTGTAGAACCACGTCCGCCTTTACCGGAAGATGCGTATATTTTTACATAGTCAACAAAATTTTCTTCAGTCATTTTTTTGAGGATTTAAGCGTGTAATTGTTAAAGCGTGTATTTGTTTAAGTGTGTATAAGAACTTAAAGCTTTACAAGAATTTATTTGTTTCGCTGCCAACTGTTTGCAAACCTGTTAATTCCCCTTTCGGGGGCTAGGGCTTACAGCTGATCAATTATTTTCGATAAACGTTTTGTAATATCGTCAATAGATCCAACGCCGTCTGCCCCAAAATATTTGCCTTGAAGTTGGTAATAATCCTTTAAGACAGCAGTTTTTGTATTGTATTCATTGAACCTGTTTCGAATTTTACTTTCATCCTGATCGTCGGATCTACCGCTGATTTTTCCGCGTTCCAATAAACGTGTAACCAATAAATCTTCGGGTACTTCCAAAGCAATCATGCCGCTGATAAGCTCGCCTTTTTCCTCCAAAAATTCATCTAATGCTTTTGCTTGGGATTCTGTGCGAGGAAATCCGTCGAAAATGAATCCGTTAGCCGCTAAATTTTTATCAACTTCAGCCTTTAACATATCAATGGTAACTTTATCTGGCACCAAATCGCCATTATCCATATAAGATTTTGCAAGCATTCCAAGTTCCGATTTATTATTGATATTAGAACGGAAAACGTCACCTGTTGAAATATGGATAAGGTTGTACTTTTCTTTAAGCATATTGGCCTGAGTTCCTTTTCCTGCACCCGGAGGCCCGAATAAAACAATGTTTTTCATTTTTGGAGGATTTGTAAGTTGGTAAATACTGGAGAGATTTCTGGCCAAACCATCATAATCTAAACCATAGCCAATAATAAATTTATCGGGAATTGAAATTCCAATATAATCTATCGGCAATTCTTTTTTAAATATATCAGGTTTAAAAAATAAGGTTGCTATTCTAAGTTTTTTTAATTTTTTATCAGCGAAGATGTCATAAATTTCTTGCAATGTATTCCCGGTATCAACAATATCTTCAAGAATAATAACTGTTTTTCCTTCTAAATCTTCATTTAAACCCACCAATTGTTTTATTTTTCCTGTTGAATTTGTTCCTTCATAAGATGCTAATTTTACAAATGACACTTTACAGTTGTAGTTATATTTACGCACCAAATCGGCAACAAACATAAATGAACCGTTTAATATTCCAATAAATATGGGTATTTCATTTTTACAATCTTCAGTAATTTCCGCAACCATTTTATCAATAGCTTCTTCTATTTTTTCTTCTGATAAATATTTCTTGAAATAGTTATTGTGTATTTTAATAATGCTCATTTTTATGCTTTGTTACAAATTTAAGAATCAATAAATAAAATTAGTGCTTAATGTTGATTTAATTGCTAATTTGAAATACAAAAACCGTTTTGACTACTCAAAACGGTTTTGCGGTTTGAAGTTGAACTACAAAAATTATTTTGTAGTTTTTTCTTTATCTAATTTTTTAGTGGCATCATATAATATTGGAGAGGCAATAAACCAAGAGGAATATGTACCAATACCGATACCAACAATTAAGGCAAACATAAATCCTTTAATTGAATCACCTCCAAATAGGAATATGGCAACCAACACCAACAATGTGGTTAATGAGGTGTTTATTGTTCTGCCCATTGTACTATTTAATCCAGTATTTATAATCTTGTAAAAAGACCAAGAAGTATGGGTTTTTTTGAACTCACGAATCCTGTCATAAACAATTACCGTATCATTTATGGAATACCCTAAAACAGTTAGAATTGCCGCAATAAATGATTGTCCAATTTCCATATCAAAAGGTAATATTTTATAAAAAATAGAGAATATACCAAACACAATTATTACGTCATGAAATAAGGAAACAACCGCACCTAAACCATATTGCCACTTGTTAAATCTAAATAAAATATAAAGAAATATAACCAGGAGGGAACCTAAAACAGCCCAGCCTGCAGCCGTTTTAATATCATCAGCAATGGTTGGTTCAACTTTCATGGCACTCAAAATACCAATAGTTTTTGCGCCATCATAACCAGGTTTAAATTCCTCTAAGGTAAGTCCTTCTGGATTATATGGTTTTAAACCTGTATATAATAATTGTTGCACTTCATCATCAATCGTCTTGTCTTCTAAATCAATTTTATATTTGGTGGTAATTTTTAACTGACTTACTTCTCCATAGGTTTTAACTTCTGGAGCATCTCCAAATACGTCTTTTAAAGTATTTGCAACATCAGTAGCACTTATGGCTTTTTCAAATTTAACCACATAAGATCTACCACCAATAAAATCTACCCCATAATTTAATCCATTAGTTGTTAATGAAACGGCACTCATTACAATTAAAATACCTGAAAATATATAAGCTGATTTTCTCAATTTCAAGAAATCAATATTGATTTTGGTAAACCATTTTTTTGTAATACTTGTATTAAATGTTAAAGTTTTTCCTTTGGCAACATACCAATCAATTACCAAACGTGTGATGAAAATTGCGGTAAATAAGGAAGTTAAAATACCCACAATAAAGGTATAGGCAAAACCTTTAACGGGTCCTGTTCCAAAAATGTACAATATAATACCAGTTAGTAGTGAAGTTACGTTTGCATCCAAAATAGCAGAAAATGCTCCGTCGTAACTAAATCCATATATAATGGAAGCTTTTAAACCTTTACCATGGCTTAATTCTTCCTTAATCCTTTCGTAAATAATTACGTTTGCATCAACGGCTATACCAATGGTTAAGATGATACCCGCAATTCCAGGCAACGTTAATACCGCTCCAAATGCTGTTAGGACTCCAAAAATAAATAAAAGGTTTACCATTAAAGCAAAATCGGCTATTAAACCAGCTTTTCCATAGTAAAAAATCATCCATCCAAAAACAACTAACAAGGCCAAAAAGAAGGAATACATACTGCTGTTAATGGCTTGTTGCCCTAATGAAGGTCCAACAATTTCTGATTGAACAATATGCGCTGCAGCTGGTAATTTACCTGCCTTTAATACGTTTGCAATATCTTGTGCTTCAGCAACAGTCATACTTCCTCCAGAAATAGATGTTCTTCCATTTAAAATAGCGGTATTTACTGAAGGTGCTGTATAAACATAATCATCCAACACAACAGCAACAAATTTTCCTACATTGTCTGTAGTCATTTTTCCCCACAACTTTGTCCCAACGGCATTCATAGTCATACTTACCTCAGGTTTTCCTGTTTGTCCGTATTCCTGACTTGCATCTTCTATAACATCTCCTTGAATTGGAGCAATGTCTTCACGATTGGATTTAATCCCGTATAAATAAATTAACTTAGCACTTTCATTGGTTGCAGAAATGGTTGCGGAAAATGGTTTGGCATCCCAAAGAAATTTAACATATTTCATTTCGTTAGGAAGCAAAGATCTAATCTCTGTCATTGCCAAATATTCGTTTACTCTGGCGGTATCGGCAACTTTAGCTGTTCCTATTACAGATGACACTTGGTTTTCAGATTGGGGAACACTTGGCGTAAAAACGGAGAATAAATTATTTACTTTTTTAGTTGCCGAGGAATCAGAAACTGCGCCCAATAAATCATCGATACTTTCTTTTGGTGCTGCGGTAGAATCTGTTACCGTTTCAGTATCTGTTTTTAATAAATTTTCTACAACAGAATTTGCCTGAATAAAGAAATTTGCTGTTTCTTGGTTTGAATACACTTCCCAGAACTCTAGTTCAGCAGTACTTTGTAATAATTTTTTAACACGATCAATGTCTTTTGCGCCAGGCAATTCAATTAAAATTCGCCCGGAGTTTCCAATTCTTTGAATATTTGGCTGTGTAACACCAAATTTATCGATACGACTTCTTAAAACTTCAAAAGCAGTATTGATGGAGCCTGAAATTTCGGCTTCAATAATTGGTTTTACTTCTTCATCCGTTAATTTAAAGTTTATTTTTTCACGTAATGATTTGTTTCCAAAAATACTTGGATCACTTAGTTTAACCTTTCCATCGCTTAATTTTTTAAATTCAATAAAAAATAAATTTAAATAAGTGTCGTCGCTGCTTTTTTGCGCTACATCTGCTTTTGCCAATGCTTCATTAAAGGTCGGATTTTTTGAATCATTTGACAATCCAATTAAAATATCCTTAACAGACACTTGTAAAATAGCATTGATACCACCTTTAAGGTCTAATCCTAAGTTTAGTTGCTTGTCTTTAATTTCGCTATAGCTAAATTGTGCAAAACCTAAATCTACGACCGGATAATTTGCAACAGAGTCTAAATATGCTCTTTCCAATAGGGCTATTTCTCTACCGTCATCGGATTTAGACGCTGCATATACTTTTGCTTTATTTTCTATACCACTGGTAAACCAAGTAAATGACAATTGATATAAACTTACTAATCCGAATAGAATAGCGAATAACTTTATAAGTCCTTTGTTTTGCATGTTAGATTTATTTAATATAAAATTCGTTTGAATTAACGTGCAAATATATAATTTCAATTAGGAACTAACAATTCTTTTTTTTTCTTTTTATATTAGGGAATTATCATATCCATATTTATAACAATTCTGAATGATGAATTTTATATATTTGCTATCAAAATGTAAAAATATATGAAACATTTATCAGACATAGAAATAGCACAGAATAAAAAATTAATTCACATTAAAGAAATTGCCGCAAAGTTAGGCATTAAAGAAGATGATTTGGAAATGTATGGGAAATACAAAGCGAAATTGCCTTTAAACTTCATTGACGAAGAAAAAATCAAAAAAAACAATTTAATTTTAGTAACAGCCATTACACCAACTCCTGCTGGAGAAGGAAAAACAACAGTTTCTATCGGGTTAACGGAAGGCTTAAATAAAATTGGAAAACAAACTACCGTTGTTTTGCGTGAGCCATCATTGGGACCTGTTTTTGGAATTAAAGGAGGTGCTGCCGGTGGCGGTTATTCCCAAGTTGTTCCCATGGAGGATATCAACTTACATTTTACCGGAGATTTTAATGCGGTGGAAAAAGCAAACAATTTGTTGTCGGCTTTAATCGACAATAATTTACAAAGTAAGGTCAACAATCTTAATTTGGATGCGCGAACGGTGGTTTGGAAGCGTGTTATTGATATGAATGACAGGGCTTTGCGTAACATTGTTGTTGGATTGGGAGGAACCACAAACGGCATTCCAAGAGAAGATGGCTTTAATATTACACCCGCTTCTGAAGTGATGGCCATTTTATGTATGGCAACTGATTTTGAAAATTTAAAAAAACGTTTGGGTAATATTTTTATCGGATTTACCTTCGATAATAAACCAGTTTTTGCCCGTGATTTAAAAGCAGAAAATGCGATGGCTATTTTGTTGAGAGATGCCATTAAGCCTAACTTGGTGCAAACCTTGGAAGAAAATCCGGCCATCATTCATGGCGGTCCATTTGCGAATATAGCCCAAGGAACCAATACCATTATTGCCACAAAAATGGGACTTTCCTTATCAAATTATGTGATTACCGAAGCGGGTTTTGGTGCAGATTTAGGTGCTGAAAAATTCTTGGATATTAAATGTGTGGCTGCCAATTTAAGTCCGAAAGCAGTTGTGTTGGTCGCAACAATTAGGGCATTGCGGCACCATGGCGGCGCTAAGAAAGAGGCATACAATACCCCAAATATGGAGTTCATAAAAAAGGGTTTTTGCAATTTGGAAAAACACATTGAAAACATCAGAAAATACAATATTGAACCAGTGGTTGCCATTAACGCTTTTATAAGTGATTCTAAAGAAGAGGTGGATTATATTGTTGAGAAATGCGCTGCATTGGGTGTGCAGGCTGTTGTTTCTGAAGGATGGGAAAAAGGTGGAGAAGGCGCAATAAAACTGGCGGAAGCAGTGGTAAAAGTGGTGGAGGCAAACAAATCTAAATTTAAACCTTTGTACGATTGGAATTCGCCTGTAAAAGAGAAAATTGAAACAATTGCCAAAGAAATTTATGGCGCCGATGGGGTTGATTTTGAAAAAAAGGCCTTGTTAAATTTAAAAAGAATTGACAGGCTCGGCTTAAATGATTTACCTATTTGTATGGCGAAAACCGAAAAATCATTTACAGACAATGAAACCATTTTAGGAAGGCCGAAAGGCTTTAACGTAACTGTGCGAGAAATTGAAATTTCTGCCGGTGCTGGATTTATCATCCCAATTTTAGGTGAAATGATGCGGATGCCTGGGTTGCCTCGAGTTCCTGCTTCTGAAGGTATGACGATAGACAATAATGGCGTTATTTTCGGATTGTCATAGTTATTTAGCAAAATAAATATAGACTTAAAATTGATTTAAAAAAGAGGTTTTTTAAAAAGTAGGTTTAACCGCAATGCCCGCAAAGAAAGCGCAATGTTCGCAAAATGTTTATTTTTTAAAATCAGTATTTTGCGTTCCTAGCGAAAAACCTAGCGTCCCTTGCGGTTAAAAAATGAGTTCTTTTTAGACAGCCTCTTTTTTATATAAAATGCAATTTCATTCCTTCATGGGAAGCTATAAAACCCAAATCTTCATAAAATTTAATCGCTTTTGGACGTTTTTTATCACTGGTCAATTGCAGTAAATGCGCATTTCGTTCTTTGGCTCTTTCAATTGCCCATTCAAATATTTTTTTCCCAATTCCTTGTCCCGTTAAATCTTCCCGAACAAATACATTCTCAATTTGCGCCCTTAATTTGCCTTGATAACTTAAATACGGAATAAAAGTCAGTTGAAAAGTTCCTGTAATTTCGGGATCGTTTTCGTTTTCCAAAACCATCAATTCCTGATTTGGGTCTGAATTAATAATTTCAAAAGCCGCGTAATAACTTTCAGGCAAAGGATTTTGGTAATTTTCCCTCAATTTTCCCAATTTGTCATTTGCCAACATTTTTACGATAAATGGAACATCTTTTTTTGTTGCTTTTCTGAATTTCATAATATCTTCGAAATAATGCAAAGTTTATTTGCTGGCTTTGTACCTAATGATTTCCGCTTTTTCAAGAGTAATTAGCCCACCTGATTTTGATTGCTCAAATAAGTTTTGAACAATCTTTGTAAAATCTTTAATTTTTTCTTCGGTATCAACAATCTCAATTATAATTGGTAAATCGGAAGAAAGTTCAAGAAGTTTTGAAGTGTGAATTTTACTGTTTGCTCCAAAACCCATAATACCTCGCGTAACAGTTGCTCCTGAAAGCCCTTTTTTCTTCGCCTCAAAAACGATGGTTTCATAAAGTGTTTCAAATCCTATTTTGTCAGATTCTCCTATGAAGATACGCAGTAATTTTGCATTGGGATTATTTTCCATAATCAAATAAGTTTAAGAAGTGAGTATCCAATAAACGTTGCAAATACGCCAAATAAAATGCTTGAGGTAATGTAAGCAGAAGCATAAAAAAGTTGTCCGTCACGCATTAAACTAAAAGTTTCGTTAGAGAAGGCTGAAAAAGTGGTAAAGCCACCACAAATTCCTGTCGCAAGGAAAAGCCGTATTTCGGGAGACATATTTGTTCTTTCGCTAAGCGCAAAAATAAGTCCAATTGCGAAACAGCCTAAAATATTTACGCCTAAAGTTCCGAAAGGAAAAGTGGAAAGAAATTTTGTTTGAATAAATTGCGATAGCACATATCGCAAAACGCCCCCTATAAAACTACCGGTTCCTATTAATAGTAGAATTCTCATTTCTTTTTTTCAGATTGATGTTAGCGAAGCTGCCAGGTTTTTTATATTGATACTATTAAAATACCAGAATCAAGTCTTCAAAAATAGATAAAAATTAGATGAAACAATGATTATTTGAACAACTTTTAATTTTTTTAGGAAATGGAAAATAATATAGGTTGAGATATTTGGTCTTTAAATTTATTGCAGAATTATTTAAAATCAGAATAGAGTACCTAATTTTTTTAGTTGTTCGTTTATCACTTGAAACCATTAAAGAGAGATTACTGCCAATAACAAAATCCTTATATTTTGATAAATTAGTTAAGGTGTTGATATTGTGAAGTGTAAATTTGTATCTTTGATAATCAAATCAATACCAAGCATAATTTAACGATGTAATTAAATTTTTTTCTGATTTATTAAAACGGATGAGCCAAGCGCCTAGATTAAGAGATTTCACTATTGTAAAAACATCTTCTGTCCACGGCAAAGGAGTGTTTGCAAAAAGAGCCATTCCAAAAGGCACCAGAATTTTTGAATATATGGGGCTAAGAGTGAGAAAGGAAAATTTGGCAAGTGATTTAGCAAATGGTTTAACCAGTATGATATATGTGCTAAGCCTAAATGAGACTATCGCCATCGATGGGGAAAGAGGTGGGAACGACTCTGCGACGAGTACCTACTTATTTGTGTGAACAAAACAAAGCGTTTGCAACGCGGCTCTTATCAATAAAATTACCATAGAGGTTCGACATTTACATTACAAAAAACAGTATAACTCTTCTGGTGCTTGTCTGCGACGAGTACCTACTTACTTGTGTGAACAAAACAAAGCGTTTGCAACGCGGCTCTTATCAATAAAATTACCATAAAGGTAAAAATGTTCAGTTACCTATACTCTTCTGGTGCTTGTCTGCGACGAGTACCTACTTATTTGTGTGAACAAAACAAAGCGTTTGCAACGCGGCTCTTATCAATAAAATTACCATAAAGGTTCAACATTTACATTACAAAAAACAGTATTATCTTTTATTGCTGATAAAAATGTTCAGTTACCTATACTCTTCTGGTGCTTGTCTGCGACGAGTACCTACTTATTTGTGTGAACAAAACAAAGCGTTTGCAACGCGACTCTTATCAATAAAATTACCATAAAGGTTCGACATTTACATTACAAAAAACAGTATTATCTTCTTCATAATTCCTATAACTACTATTTACATAATCTCTTTCATGATAAACAATTTCTGCCTCAATAGGATTATAATGTATATAGTTTAAACGTTGCTCTATTTTTTCCAAAGAATCTAATAAAATGGGATGAAAGCCATCTCTCCATAATTTATAATTTTTAGCCCTTCCCGATTTTTGAGCTTCAAAACTAAATTTTCGTAATAACCATTCTCGTCTGCTCTCTGGATATTCTTTAATAGCCTCTATTAGTTTTTTTGATGTAAATTTTTTAAAATCCCGAATGACATTTTGTAATTCACCATCGAATGCGGTTACAATTAAATGAATATGACTAGTCATATATACATAAGCATGTACACTTAAGCCTTTTTCCTTAATACAATAATTTAAGGATTCATCTAAGATATTGCAATAAATAGGCCGTGTAAATAAATCTACCCAGTCTACAATTGTTATCGTAATAAAAGTTGGTACTGTACTATCGATAACTTTGTATTTTTCAGACATTGTTTTTATTCAAATATATTACTTTTAAGAAAACCATCATATAAAAAATAGAAGCCTGCTTTTAAATCGTTACTATATTTGTAGTTAGCCGCGTTGCAAACGCTACATTTTATATGCTAATTTAAGTGGGTACTCGTCGCAGACGAGCACCAGAGGAGGAGGAGTTACTTTAAACCATTACGGAGGAATATATTACTTTTAAGAAAACCATCATATAAAAAATAGAAGCCTGCTTTTAAATCGTTACTATATTTGTAGTTAGCCGCGTTACAAAC
>JAQVGD010000130.1 GCA_028696945.1 Lutibacter sp. | reverse complement strand
CTGAATATCGGCTGTCCGAAAAAAATTGTACTTTTGCCCATAGCTGAATTTTTGGTTATAGATTAATTCTGCTATATACGAAAAATCCCTCAATTATTGAGGGATTTTTTATCGGACACTAATATTTTAAAATAGTGTAACTTTACACGTGTAAAGAAATAACTATTGAAAACGAAGGCAAATTCATTATCAGCGCTAGCACTCCAGAAGTTTAAAAAAAATACTGCTGGAGTGTTTGCTTTTTGGTTTGTTGTTTTATGTGCTTTAACAGCGATATTTGCCTACGTTTTAGCACCCGACAACAGCAGCAATGCCAATCAGATGCATTTGGAAATTCATTCGAAAAAACCAGGTTTTAAAGTTTTAATGCTAACCATTCCTTCAGATAAAACAATAGACCAATCATTCTTCAGCACTGTTTTATTCGGTAAAAAAAGTCCTAAAACTGAAATTCCGATTTCAAATTACAGTATTTCAACAAGTGATTTAATAATTAATTCTTATACAGAAAACAATGCGATAAGTTTAGCAAAAACATTTCCGCTTTCAAAGTTTCAGGGAAAGGACATTTCAACCTTCATTAAAACAAAAAAATTCTATTTAGGAACCGATAAGTACGGAAGAGATTTGTTAAGCAGGATGTTAATTGGCACAAGAATTTCATTTTCCATAGGATTTATCGCCGTGTTTATTTCCTTGGTTATTGGGCTTACAATAGGTGCAATTGCAGGATATTTTGGAGGAATAATCGATACTTTTATAATGTGGTTGATCAATATTACCTGGTCAATTCCCACACTTCTTTTGGTAATTGCCATCACCTTGGCTTTGGGAAAAGGGTTTTGGCAAGTTTTTATTGCGGTTGGTTTAACCATGTGGGTTGAAGTTGCCCGGGTTGTACGCGGACAACTCATCAGCGCAAAGGAAATGCAATATGTGGAAGCAGCAAAAGCATTGGGTTTCTCAAACTTTAGAATCATTTTTAAACATATTTTGCCCAATATTATGGCGCCTGTCATTGTCATTTCGGCAGCCAACTTTGCCGGAGCCATTTTAATGGAAAGCGGTTTGAGCTTTTTGGGAATTGGCGCACAACCTCCCACTCCTTCTTGGGGTGCTATGATTAAAGACCACTACAGCTACATTATTTTGGGAAAAGCCTATCTGGCGATAATTCCCGGTTTGGCCATTATGGGTTTGGTAATGGCATTTATGCTTATTGGTAATGCCCTTCGTGATGCATTGGATGTGAAAAATTAAATCAAAAATTAAGTAAATTCTTCAAAAACCTGGTTTTTATTTAAATTTTTGATACTTTATATATTAATCTTATATATATTTTTGTACATTGTAACTTATATTACAATTTAAAACCTTTAATTCTAACGAATTAATTTCTTTAAGCCCCTTTATTGAAATATTAACTACAAACAAAATGATATGAGAAATACAGTTTTTTTTATTTTTTTTATGTGTGTGATACCTATTGGTTATTCACAAATTTCGACGCTCGAAGAGTCAGATAGTTTAGAAATATCTGATGGCTTAGATAACGATTGTGACAGTGATACTTCATCTACAAAAAGCATGAATAAAGGAGAGTTGATTGACGCTATTGCAAAAGATGCCGGATTATCTAAAGCAGATGCCGGAAAGGCCTTAAATGCCATAACAACTAATTTATTGATTTCTTTAAAAAAGGGGGTATCTGTACAATTAATCGGCTTACCTAATGTTTCAGGTGCTGAAAGAACAGGAAGAAATCCTCAAACGGGGGCAACAATTAAAATTGCCGCTAAAAAAGTAGCGAAATTTAAAGCTGGAAAAGCCTTGGCTGATGAACTGGTAAATAGAGTCGATAATTCTCAAAACCCACAAGGAGATGATGGTGAAATTCAAATGAATAAAGGAGAATTAATTGATGCCATGGCTAAAGAGGCAAATTTAACTAAAACGGATGCAGGCAACGCCTTGAATGCTTTTATTGCCAATATGTCGAAAGAATTAAACAATGGAAATTGCGTAAAATTAATTGTTCCTGTCGCTATCAATAAAGGAATTAGAGAAGGCGAAAGAACCGTTGGTTCAGGAGAAGGCGAAGATATTTTAAAAAGAAAAGCTCCAGGCAGGGTTAAATATTCTAATATTACCTTAGAAAGAGGTTATATTGATGATGATTCTGACGGTGATGGACTGTCAGATAGCTTAGAAATATCTGATGGTTTAGACAACGATTGTGACGGTGATACCTCTCCAGAAAAAAGTATGGATAAAGGAGAGTTGGTTGACGCCATCGCTAAAGATGCCGGATTGTCTAAGGCGGATGCCGGAATGGCCTTAAATGCCATAACAACTAATTTATTGATTTCTTTAAAAAAGGGGGTATCTGTACAATTAATCGGCTTACCTAATGTTTCAGGTGCTGAAAGAACAGGAAGAAATCCTCAAACTGGCGCAACAATTAAAATTGCTGCCAAAAAAGTAGCGAAATTTAAAGCCGGAAAAGCCTTGGCTGATACTGTTAAAAGAACAGACAATTCTCAAAATCCACAAGGAGATGGCGATGAAATCCAAATGAATAAAGGAGAATTGGTTGATGCTATCGCCAAAGACGCCAATTTATCTAAGGCGGACGCAGGCAACGCCTTAAATGCTTTTATTGTGAATATGTCGGAAGAATTAAACAATGGAAATTGCGTAAAATTAATTGTTCCTGTCGCCATCAATAAAGGACTTAGAGAAGGCGGAAAAACTGTTCCAACTAACGATAAAAATCAACAAGGCTATACAAAAGAATCAGCCATGATATTTGTTAAAGTAGATGAAACTTCTTTAAGAAATTCAAATACAAAAATCCCCAAAGATCAACTCATTCAAGAGAATGACAAAAGAATGTCTGAAAGCGCAAAAGCGCGGACACTAAGGACGGCGGATAAAAGATACAGTGAAAAACGAGATGAAAGAGCAAAAGTGCGGACGCTAAGAACGGCGGATAAAAGATACAGAGAAACCATTAGAGATAAGGAAAACACAATCCAGAATGATAAACCTGTACAAATAACAACTGAAGAAAATAACACAGTAAATCCTTCGAATAATTTAGATACCAGATTTTTAAAAGCTCAAAATTACGAAACCATCCAAATTTCTAAAAGTAAATTCCAATTAACAGCCCCGCTTTTAATTGACAAAGATCAAAATGAAATTATTGTTTATAATTGGACTGTTAAAAATAAAATAAAAAATAAAGTAGCTAAATTTACTGGAAAAACCATTAATTATGATTTTGATGATAGTGGCACTTATGAAATTGAAATAATACCCGTAATTAACAATAAAAATCTAAATCCATTTCATATCAATATTATTTGTGATTAAAAATAATATTATATGAACCTAAAGCTAAGTATTCTATTACTTATTTTCTTTTCCTCTTGGTTTGGTTTTAGCCAAACCTCAAATCCAAGGCATCCAGCAGAATGGGAAGAAATAAGCAGTGTTGTTATGGAGTATCGCTATTTTAAAAATTCGAATATAAATTGGGATGAAGTTTTAGATCCTTATATAAAAACAGCCAAAGCCTGTATTGAAGAAGGTGTTCATTTATATATTATAAAACCGTCCAACAACAGTAAATATCCTCATCAAGCCGATTTAGATTCCATTTTTAAGAATAGAAATATAAGCTCCCCTTTTGTGCATCTTATTTCAAAAGACACTATTTTAGGTTCTTACCCCTGGGCAAGAGACCACGGGATGAATTTTGTTTATAAAAACGATGTTGAGCAAGCTTATTTGTATAACTTTTCTAAAGATTATACCGGAGATTTTATTGCAAATAGAATGCGTTACCCAAATGCTATTATAACACCAAAAATAACTAGTGAGTATTACACAGACGGTGGTAATTTTTTAACCGACGGGCACGGAACATTTAATATTGCTGCAACCGATCTTTCGGAAGATTTACCAACTAGCTTAGAATTTGAATATGATTACTTTTATCAATATTTCGGGATACGAAAAACATTAAATGTGCTTGTCCCTTTTGTTCACGTCGATTATTTTTTAAAATTAATTAACGAAGAAACTGCCATTATATCTTACATTCCAAATAATAATTATGACATCTCAATAGATGAATATTATGACCATCAATATTATATAGACCGAGCTGCAAGTTCAATATCCCAATATTTAAAATCTGCTTATGGCAGAGATTTGAAACTTATTCCGATACAAAATGCCCCAACAACTTATGATAAAAAAACTGAAACTATTTTAGCTACTTCAAAAGCGACTTATACGAACTCTTTAATTTTGAATAAAACTGTTTTGGTGCCTCAATATAATATGGCTCCTTTTGATTCATTAGCCCTAAATACTTATGAAAAAGCAATGCCCGGATATAAAATAGTTGGCGTAAATTGTAGGCACTACGCTCAATTTTCAGGTGCAATACATTGTTTAACCCATGAAATTTATACAGATAATCCTATTTATATAAAACACAAATGGTATCAAGGGATGGTGAAAAATAATGTAAATGGATTTCCTATAAGTCTGGTTGCAAAATCATCAGACGGCATTCAAAAAGCAATTTTATATTGGAAAATCGATGAAACTACGCCCTATCAATCTCTTCAAATGAAAAATATTGAAAATGATATTTTTGAAGCCATTATTCCTCCTGCAAAAAGTGGAACAACGATTAATTACTACCTAAAAATTCAAAATAATAATGGCAAAATAATGCACAAGCCGATGGTTGCCCCAAAATATTCCTATAGCTTTATGATCGAGTAATTTATTTTTTAAATAGAATTTTTCAAAGCTAGAAATATAATTAAAGATTTTACTATATTGAGTTTATCATAACCAACAGGCAATAATAAAATTCTGAAGTGCGCTTCAATTTATGTCCTGCCCAATTCTAAAGAAAATTTCAACTTTTGCCATTATTCCAGGTTTGGTTATTATGGGTGATGGCTTTTATGTTGATTGGTAATGCCCTTCGTGATGCATTGGTGGTAAAAAATTAAGATTATTTGCTCTTAATTTATCTAGCTATTTTTTACACTTTTCCTAACAAAACAACCTCTTTCTTACGCACTTATTAATTTAAGAACTCTTCCTATATTTAAAATATATTTTAGCTAAAACTTGGATTTAACAAATATTTTCTATATTTGAGTTAATTCTGAGAAGTCCAATGTTCAATTTTCAGCAATTTCTTGCCGCTATCCATAGAAAAAGAGTTGCTGAAAATCAGGCACTCTTAAGGAATAGAGGAAGTCTAATTTTCAATATTAATCACTTTTCGAAGTGACTCATGTTTAAAAATTCAAAAATACTTTGCTTGTCCAATTCTAATAAAAATTCATAAACAGGGGTAACAAAGCGAGATTAAAATTGATATAATTTAAAACACTAAAAACCTAAATTATGAAAACATTTTCGAAAACATTTTTAATTTCAATTATTATTTTGGCAATTAACAGTTGTGGAAGCAGCGACAACGACCCCACAAATACGTGTGAAACCCTTAACAGTCCTGTTGTGCAGGCAATGGCAACTTTTATAAGCAATACAACTGATTATATTGATGAGGCTGAATGGATGGATCTTGAAACCCATGAATACACCATACAAATTAATACGAATGGTGAAATTTGCAGTATCGGCTATCAAAATCCGAGTACCTACACAGGAAGTTATACAATGGAAATCATTGCTCCAGGCGGCACTTACACCGGAGTACATACTTTTTCTCAAAGCGCGACAGATTATATCGCCATTCCGCCAATAACTGTTATTTCTGGAGATGTTATTGTTGTAAAAAGAACTATCCAACCAGGCTATACGCTCTTAAACGAAACTGTGGGAAGAGCCATAAGACGCACAAACTCAGCACCGATACCATTTCCGTTAACCGTGACCAATGTTACTTTTATAAGCTCCAATTTTTATGGTGCTGGTGGACCTGTACCAAATATCGCAATTCCTTATATAGCACTTGGATTTACAGCTTTATAAGATTAAATATATCTTGATTTAAAAAAAATTCATTTTGATTTGTCATTATCAAAAAGAGTCGAGATTTTTCTCGGCTCTTTTTGAGTTTTAGCCTAAATTTGCACCTCAAAAAATACTTTATGAATTTCGAAATTACCTTCAAAACAAAATGGTCGGATTTTGACCCAAACCGCCATATGCGCCATACTGCTTATAATGATTATGCCGCAGAAGTCAGGGTACGCTTTTTTCGGGAACATGGACTTTCTATCAACGAATTTGCCAAACTGAATATTGGTCCAATTTTATTTAAAGAAGAAACTTCTTTTTATAAAGAAATTCATGTTGGTGAAGATATTACCGTTAAAATGGAGTTGGAAGGTATTTCAAAAGGGATTGAACGTTGGCGTTTTAAACATCAAATATTCAATGAAGCAGGAAAACTGGCTGCAGAAATAAAAGTGTATGGCGCTTGGATTGATTTGGTAAAACGCAAACTCACCGCACCGCCGCAAAAATTTGTGACCATATTTGATGGTCTTCCAAAATCTGAAAATTTTCAAGAAATTTTATTGAAGAGTGAAAAATAGAAAGGCAATTTACACGATTATAACCTTGCTATTTGCCATCGGATTTTATTTTTATGATGGCTATGCTTATGAATCTATTGTTTCAAATGAATCAGTTAATATCTCTGATTTTGATTTTTTGCCAACCTCAACCACAGGGCAAATTATTCATCATCAGTTTTACTCGCTTTCCTATAACGAAAAATATGAACAGGCAGAATGGGTGGCTTATGAATTAACGCAAAAACAACTTTCAAGCATTCCTGTTAAAAGGCCTTATTTTAAACAAGATCCAAAAGTAACAACACAAAGTGCCCATTATAAAAATTTCAAGAATTCAGGCTACAACAAAGGACATTTATGTCCGGCCGGCGATCGAAAATTTTCCGTGGATGCCTACAATGAAACTTTTTTAACTTCTAATATTTCACCACAAACTTATGAATTTAACAGTGGTGTTTGGAATAGATTGGAAGAAAAAGTAAGATACTGGGCACAAAAATATCAAAAATTATATGTTGTAACAGGTGGGGTTTTAACGCCTCATTTAAAAACAATAGGAACCGAAAAAGTTGCAGTTCCACAATATTTCTACAAAATAATTTTAGATTATTCTAGCACTGAAACAAAAGCCATCGCGTTTTTAATACCTCATAAAAAATCCGATAAAGGATTGTATCAATTTGTGACAAGCATTGATGAAATAGAAGAAATTACGGGTATTGATTTTTTCCCTGAAATTGAGGATGTGTTAGAAAATAAATTAGAGAGATCTACCAATTATTTAAACTGGAGTTTTAGATAAATTAAATTTTAGGGTAACAAAATTTGGAGTTGGTTGATATAGTTGTAAAGAAACAAATATTTACAAACTATAAAACAACTATTATGAAAACTAAATTATTTTTATTCGCAGCATTACTAATTACTACAATAACATTTTCACAAACTTCTAAAAAAGGATATAATCACTACAAGGCTTCCAGCAGCCAAAAAATGAACAAAGGAGAACTTATAGATGCTATTGCAAAAGATGCCAACTTTTCAAATAAAAGAGCAGCTCGTACAGGCAGAAACCCTCAAACTGGAAAGGAAATAAAAATTAAAGCAAAATCCGCAAACCCAAGTTATGGAAATATACGTTCAAATAAGCAAACCTTGAACCGAAATTACTTTCATGCAAATACGAAACCAAAAACCACAGACACAACAAAAAAGGCAGCAAAATTTAAAGCTGGAAAAGCATTAGCAGATACTGTAAAAAATCATTAATCTATAATTATCCCCCAACGGTAGCAGAAATACCAAAACTGTCAAATAGTGAAACAATATTGGCTATTTCATTTAAATTAGGAGTTTCAAATACTTGATTTTTGTTTGGAGCTCCTAATTTCAAATGCTTATTTCCTGCAATATTATGGTAAGGCAACAAGTTTACAACCCTCCTGTTTCCTTCTAAAGAATTTATAAAATTCGCCGTTTTCTCAATATTTTCTTCTGAAGTATTTACATCTTTAATTAATGGAATTCTAAAAATAATTTCACAATTTGTCTTTGCCAATTCAGTAATATTTGAAAGAATTTTTTCATTCCCAACAGCAGTAAACTCTTTGTGCTTTTCGGAATCCATCACTTTTAAATCGATTAAAAATAATTCTGTATGTTTTGCAACTTCCAAAACAGTTTCTAATTTTGCAAATGCTGTGGTGTCCACAACTCTATGATACATTCTTTTTCCACATTCTTTTAAGGCTTCTATTAAATAATCTGAATGCATCAAAGGTTCTCCTCCAGAAAATGTCACGCCTCCACCCGATTGATCAAAAAATATGGCTTCATTATCAATCTTTTTCATTAATTCAGAAATTGGAATTTCTGAACCTAACATTTCAAAGGCTTTGGTTGGACAAACCTCAGCACATATTCCACATAAATTACATATATTATAATCGGTAACAATTCCTTCCGAAGTCATTTTTAAAGCATCATTCGGGCAATTTTCAATACATTTTACGCTTCCAATACACTTTTTAGCATTGTACATTTTCTGCACTTTTGGCGATATGCTTTCTGGATTATGGCACCATTTGCAGGCTAAGTTACAGCCTTTAAAAAACACCGTCAAACGGATTCCAGGACCGTCATTAATGGCGAATTTCTTTATGTCAAAAATTAAACCTGTAGTCATTTATATCGATTCATTTTCTGTTCTATCAATAACTTCTTGCTGTAAATCGGCATTCATATCATTAAAATAGTCACTATAACCAGCCATTCTTACCAATAAATCTTTATAATCTTCCGGGTTTTTTTGTGCTGCAAGCAAAGTGGCGGTATCCACAATATTAAATTGAATATGATGGCCACCCAAAGCAAAATAACTTCTAACCAAATGACCTAATTTTACGATATCCTCATCGCGTTTTAATAAACTTGGCAAAAAACGTTGATTTAATAAAGTTCCGCCCGATTTTACTTGATCAATTTTAGTTAACGATTTTATGACTGCCGAAGGTCCGTTGGTATCACAACCGTGTGAGGGTGAAGTTCCATCAGAAATTGATTTGTATGCCAAACGTCCATTTGGTGTTGCGCCCATTATTTTTCCAAAATATACGTGACAGGTTGTTGACAACATGTTTAAATGAAACATTTCTCCTTTTGTATTTGGTTTTCCGTCAATGGCATCAAATAAATCGTTGTAAACTTGTAAGGCAATATTATCAGCATAATCATCATCATTTCCATAAAAAGGAGTGTTATTGATAATGGTTTGCCTTAATATTTCTTCACCTTCAAAATTCTTTGAAATGGCTTTTAAAAGCACCTCCATCGAAAAAGTTTTATCCTCAAAAATATGTTTTTTTAAGGTTGATAAACTATCGGTAACCGTTCCCAAACCCGTACATTGAATATAGTTTGTATTATATCTTGGACCGCCATTGTAATAATCTTTTCCTTTGGTTATACAATCTTCAATTACCACCGATAAAAATGTTGCAGGACTATATTTTGCAAACATTCTATCGATATAATTGCTTACCAAAATTTTTTGATTTACAATATAATTCAGTTGTTTTTTAAAGGCTTGGTACAATTCATCATAACTCCTAAAATCTCTTGGATCACC
>JAQVGD010000007.1 GCA_028696945.1 Lutibacter sp. | reverse complement strand
GGCTGTCCGAAAAAAATTGTACTTTTGCCCATAGCTGAATTTTTGGTTATAGATTAATTCTGCTATATACGAAAAATCCCTCAATTATTGAGGGATTTTTTATCGGACACTAATAATTAAAAAATTATAAACTATAAAAATGAAGTGTCATAAATTCATAATAGTGGCAGTATTTGTTGGATTTTTTTTGTCTTGCGAACCACCTGTAGTTTTTTCAGAGCCTCAGCCTAAAGGCATTGATGCATTAACATCGATTTCCGAACATTTTCAAGGCATATATTGGTGCGATAAAGATAGTGTGAGTTTGTATGTCAATAAAAATCTTATTTACAAAAGCAAAATGTTTGACATAGCACTTACCCAGCAAGAAATTGATGCTACAAAAGAAGTTAGATTTGAGAACGGACAATTATTTTTCAATGGCTCAAAAGAATCTTTTCCTGCCATTGAAAAAAATGGGATTGTATTTTCAACAATAAACTTAAAAGATACCATTTTTTCAACCCAAATTCCCAAACACGTTTTAAAATATTATAAAGGGCATTTAATTTTAAACAATCAAATAAGTGATAATCACTGGGAAGTAAAAATTATAACCCTAAAACCAACTGGTTTAATTACTATTTCTAAGGTAGATTATCCTGAAAACCTTGCAGACATAGAAACCATTACTACGGTAAAAATAATTGATAGTAGTGCCAGGGAGCAAATTTTGGTATCGCCTACAAAAACCGAATTTGGTCAGATTTTAGATAAGAATTTGATTTTTACTGGTACTTGTCAAGAATTTAGACCAATTATCCCTTTAAAAAATAATGCGCTTTGAATACTATAAATCTTTGACTAACAAAATTAAATCGATTTATAATGAATTCACAAAATAATAAACTCCAAAAATCTAAAGTTGTGATATAAACACCATCCGAATCAGGATTTTATTTTGACATTACGACCTTTCAATGATAGAAGAATAAAATCACAACCTTTGCTTAGAGATTTAACTGGTTATTTAGTCCGTTCTCTATAATAACCAAGACGACATCCCGCTGAAACGGACAAGTACTGCATAAATTATATCATTTACAGTAAATTCTTGTCCCCTGTACGGGATGTATTCTTGCCTAGTTGGTTGTTACCAACGATTGTTAATTTACCTAGATGGCAGTATAGCCACCATCAATAACCAACTCACTTCCAGTAGTAAATTTAGATTCGTCTGATATTAGATAAAGTATTCCATAAGCAATATCTATGGCTTCACCAATATGTCCTATTGGATGCAGACTATCAAGATGCTTACGGAATCCAGGATTGCCTTTGCCTAACTCTTCCACTAGAGGTGTCCAAATAAACCCTGGATGCACAGAGTTCACTCTAATCTTATCTTTTGCATATTGTATTGCATCGGTTTTCGACATTACTCTAACAGCACCTTTGGAAGCATGATATGGTGGTAAATCTGCTGCGCCGATGATTCCATAGATAGAAGAAATATTTACAATACTTCCGCCACCTGATTTTTTCATATATGGCACGGCATGTTTGGTGCAAAAGAAAACTCCTTTTACATTAATATTCATAACAAGATCCCATTCTTTTTCGGTTACCTCGTGTGATGGTTTGTCTGCACCTGCAATTCCTGCATTGTTTACGGTTGCATCAAGTCTGCCAAATTCTTTAACGACTTCAGCATAAACTTTTTCGACTTCTTTTTCGTTAGTCACATCAAGATGCCAGAATTTTGCCTTTCCCCCTGACTTTTTTATTTCTTCAACCAATGCCTTACCTTCTTTGTCAAGAATATCGGCTACTGCAACTTTTGCTCCGTGTTTTGCTAACAAAAGACTTGTTTCTCGACCGAGTCCCAATGAGCCGCCTGTTACGATAACAACTTTGTTTTCTGCTCTCTTCATGATTTTAATTTTTAATGTTAAATTAATTATATGTACTTCCATCATTCCAAATGATAAAACTAGAATGATTTACAGTCTATTTTCAAACAAAGTTAATTGGTTAAGGAGTCTAATGAAATGACCTAGGTCAATGAGTGAAAGTATATTTGTTAGGATTGAAAATTGGTATTTAGTTTAATAGTATTGAATAAAGCAGTATAATTGATAAGCCGATAACATTTTACATATAAGTTTCCTAAAAGATTTAGCACTTATTCGAAGGAATTATAGAACATTCTTTATAATTCCATTTGTAATTTTTAGTACCTGAATTCACTCCCAATAACAAGGTTACAACCAACTGCTAAACTTTCTGATATACCAATTTTTAACGAAATGTATGAGAAAACTATATGCAACCAAAATGCCAATCAACCAAGGGAAATAAGCCAGTGGCAGCGGCTCCATATATAGCATATCTGCTATAGGAGTGAAGGGAATGATAATTCCGATTACCATAACCAAAGAGGTAAGTGCTACCACAGGCGCAGAGGCCCAGCTTTGGATAAACGGTATTTTTTTTGTACGAATCATGTGCACGATCAATGTTTGGGAAAGCAGACCTAGCACAAACCAACCTGTTTGAAATAGGCTTTGATGCTCAGGACTATTTGCTTTAAACACAAAGAACATAATCGCAAACATGGCATAATCAAAAATGGAGCTGGTTGGACCAATGTAAATCATAAACCTACGAATGCCTTCTGGTTCCCATTTTTTTGGGGTCTCCAAATAATCTTCATCCATTTTATCCCAAGGAATTGATGTTTGGGAGATGTCGTATAACAGGTTTTGCACCAAAAGCTGAATGGGCAACATGGGAAGAAAGGGTAAAAACGCACTTGCTCCAAGAATACTGAACACATTCCCGAAATTACTACTGGTGGCCATTTTTATGTATTTGATGATATTTCCAAAGGTTCTACGACCATAAAGCACCCCTTCCTTTAGCACCATTAAATCTTTTTCCAAAAGAATAATATCTGAACTTTCTTTTGCAATATCCACGGCATTATCTACCGTAATTCCTACATCCGCTTCTTTTAAAGCAGCAGCATCATTAATGCCATCACCTAAAACTCCAACGGTATGTCCTTTTGCTCTTAGCGATTGTACCACTCTCACTTTTTGTAAAGGACTCATTTTGGCAAATATTGAAATATCATCTACCCGAGCAGTGAGTTCCTCATCCGAAATCAAAGCCAACTCATCTCCCAACATGATGTTTTGAATGGGGATACCAACATCCTTGCAAATCTTTTTAGTTACCGTTTCATTATCACCTGTCAACACCTTTACTTCTACATGTAATTTATGCAAGGCTTCAATACTCGGTTTTGCCGATGGTTTTGCAGGATCAAGAAACCCAATAAATCCAGTGAATATTAGGTTGCTTTCGTCTGTAACGCCATAGTTTAATGGATGATCTCCATCAAACTCACGAATGGCGAGCAATAGAATACGCAATCCTTTTTCGTTTAAGGCTACAGAGGTTTCTAAAACATTTTTTCGCATAGCTTCATCCATTCGCACTATTTCATCTAGCTCAATATGCAATTGACGATCTTCTCCTGGATTAAAACTATGGGTGCAGAGATCTAGCATTTCTTCTACGGCACCTTTGGCGATGAGCAGATGTTTTCCATTCTTTTGTTTTAGAATGACGCTCATTCTTCTACGCTGAAAATCAAATGGAATTTCATCTATCTTTTCAAAATCCTTTTCTACTTTTAAATAATCCTTTAGTTCTACGTGGTCTAAAACAGCTTTATCCATTAAGTTTGCCAATCCTGTTTGGTGGAAGCTGTTTAAATAGGCCCATTTTAAAACTTCATCATCTTCTGCTCCAAAAACATTTAAGTGCTGTTCCAAAACAATTTTATCCAAGGTAAGCGTGCCTGTTTTGTCAGTACAAAGCATATCCATTGCCCCGAGGTTCTGAATGGCATTTAACCGTTTTACAATTACCTTGTGCTTGCTCATGCTCATGGCACCTTTGGCAAGGTTGGCGGTAACTATCACTGGTAACATTTCGGGTGTCAGGCCCACAGCTACCGCAATAGAAAAGAGCAGTGCTTCCATCCAATCTCCTTTTACCAAACCATTTATCAGAAAGATAATGGGAACCATTACTAACATAAAGCGGATAAGCAGTACGCTCACTTTATTGATTCCTATATCAAAACTGGTTTCGGGACTTTTACCGACAATACTTTTACCGATGTTGCCAAAATAGGTGTTGTTACCAGTTGAAATTACTACTGCAGTTGCCGCTCCGCTTATCACATTAGTGCCCATAAAGCAGAGATTGGCAAGGGCAAGAGGTCTTTTGTTATTTGAATCCTCAATTGCCGATGACGTTTTTTCTACCGGCAAGGATTCACCAGTAAGCATGGATTCACTTATAAATAAATCGATGCTTTCCACGATGCGACAATCCGCTGGTATCATGTCGCCAGCTGCTAAATAAACCACATCACCAGGAACTATGTACGACATGGGTATTTCGTTTCTACCAAGGTCTTTTCGCAGTACTGCAGCAGTATTTTTTACCATGCTCTTCAACTGTTCCGCCGCTCGATTACTTCGGTATTCCTGAAAAAAGCTGAGAAGGCCACTAATAATAATCATTGCACCCACAACGATTACCGTTTTAAAGTCTTTTTCACCAGAAGTAGCCCACCACACATCAATCATAAAAGAAATTATAGCAATGGCTAAGAGGATGAATATAAACGGATTGACAAACGATTTTACTAATTGTTTGAACCAAGAAGGTGCTTTCTCGTGCGCCACTTCATTTAAACCAAATTTTGTAATTCGTTCCTCGGCCGTGGCTTGTGAAATTCCTTCTTTGGAACTTTCCATCAAAGTATATACTGAATGAGCATCCCCTTGAGATGCAGTTTGCAACTTGCTTACAGCCGCTGTATTCATTTCGGTAGGATGTGGTGATTTGCTTTGTTTTTTACGGGTTCTGGTCATTGTAAACTTTGATTACTATGTCTGTTTAATGTAAGTTTCTTTTATCTATTCGCACAATTTATTTGTGCCTCACAGTTTTCGAACCAGTTTATTTTTCTAGTTTCAATAATTTTTTTGCTTTCCTTTTCCCTAAAATATGTTCTAAATCCTCTTTATCAGCTATCTCTTTATCAAGTAAAAGCTGTGCCAATTTTTCGAGTTCATCTTTGTGTTTGGTCAAAATATTTTTTGCTCTTTCATATTGTGTGGTAATAAGATTATGTACTTCCTTGTCAATTAGTTTACCCATTTCTTCGCTATAGGGTTTTCCTAACATGCTTTGATATTGTCCAGAGGAATCATAAAAACTAAGAGGACCAATATTTTCATCCATGCCGTAATAAGCCACCATATTATAGGCTTGTTTGGTTACTTTTTCCAAGTCGTCGAGAGCTCCTGAGGATATTTCATCAAATATGATTTCTTCAGCCGCACGACCACCTAACAATGCACATATTTGATCCATAAATTGCGATTTGGTTATAATTTGACGTTCTACAGGTAGATACCATGCTGCGCCTAATGATTTTCCTCTTGGGATGATGGACACTTTTACCAAGGAATCAACGTGTTCTAAATGCCAGCTCGCAACCGCATGTCCAGCTTCGTGATGTGCGACAATTATTTTTTCTTTGGGTGAAATAATCTTACTACTTCTTTCTAAGCCGCCCACAACACGATCCCGAGCTTGCGTAAAATCAATCTGGCTTACAACTTTCTTTTTTTTGCGTGCAGCTAACAATGCTGCTTCATTACAAATATTGGCAATGTCTGCTCCCGAGAAACCAGGCGTTAGGGAGGCCAACAATTCAACATCTACCGTTTTGTCTATTTTTATGGGTTTTAGGTGCACATTAAAGATTTCTTTCCTTTCTGTTTTCGTCGGCAATTCCAAATATATATGTCGGTCGAATCTGCCTGCTCTTAACAGAGCTTTATCCAATATATCTACTCGGTTAGTTGCCGCCAGTACTATGACACCTGTATTGACGCCAAAGCCGTCCAATTCAGCCAACAATTGGTTTAAGGTGTTTTCTCTTTCGTCATTGGATTGAAATGATTTTGCTTGATCACGGCTACGCCCCACGGCATCTATTTCATCGATAAAAATAATACTAGGAGCTTTTGCCTTTGCTTGCTTAAATAAATCCCTGACCCGTGAAGCACCAACGCCAACGAACATTTCCACAAATTCTGATCCCGACATAGAATAGAATGGAACTTGCGCCTCCCCAGCAACTGCTTTGGCCAATAGTGTCTTGCCAGTACCAGGTGGTCCTGTCAGTAATATTCCTTTAGGTATTTTTGCTCCGAGTTTTGTATATTCCTCAGGGTTTTTCAGAAAATCCACTAGCTCCATTATCTCAACCTTAGCTTCTTTTAATCCAGCCACATCCTCAAATGTTACCTTGCTTTTGGTGTCTATGTTTGCCAGTTTTGCAGTTGACTTCCCAAAATTCATCATTGAACCGCCCATTCCGCCTGTTCCCATTCTGCGTAACATAAATAGCCAGAAAATTACGATAATCAATAAAGGCAAAAGCCATGAAAAACTGTTAATCCAATTGAAACGATCTTCATACTGAACCCCAACTTTTTCATTTGGCGCAAAATGTTCCTGGGCTTTTTCCAGTTTGTTTTCAAAACTTTCAACAGAGCCAATTTTTATAATATATTGGGGACTTGTTTCCGCGATGTTTTTAACGGCATCTTTATATTTCTCGTCTGTAAGCCGGTTGGGTTTTATGTAAATTTCTGCAGTTTCCTTATTTACAACTATAATTTTTTCAACATCACCCTGACTCAACATATTCTGCTCAAATTGTAACATGCTAATTTCCTTTGTATTGGAAATGGGGTTGAGAAAGAAGGTAATTATGAAAAGAGATAAAAGAAATCCATATAACCAATAAGGATTAAACGGTTTAGGCTTCTTGTCTTTAGTATTATTTTTGTTTGCGGTCACTTTATCTATTTTTTATTAAACCATTAAAAAACTTGTACCAATTTGTAACGAGGAAGTTTTTAAACTCCCTATCAGACCGTATTCCAGTAGGGCAACGGAATCCTTTGTTATCGGTGCGAAACGTCTTGTTTTTACATATCCCATATTTGTGGCAATAAAGACAAAATTACCGATTGATGCAACTTTGTGAAATGACCAAGGTCATTTACAATGTATTTAAAACTTGATATATTTACGTTTAGTAATATATGGATGCGTAACATAAAAGGATACTTTAAAGCAAATGGCAATGCGATGCCTTTAAAAATTGCAAAGTAATTATTCCTGTTGCTCTTAAATTTTCAACCAAAAATGGAAAACGAAATAACTTCTCAAAGTATTGGTAGTGTTGTTGCTGTACGCGGTAGCGTGGTGGATATAAAATTTGAGAAAAATCTTCCTGCAATTAATATGGTTGTAAAAACGGGAGAAAGACTGGAAATCATTCTTGAAGCACAAATGCAACTCGACAACAGACATGTTAGATGCATTGCATTCACTCCAACCCAAGGTTTGGAAAGAGGAATGAAGGCAGTTTCTACCTATGAGCCTTTGAAAGTTCCAGTAGGCCCCGAAACACTAGGTCGTATGTTTGATGTTTTTGGAAATACACTAGATAAATTTGAATTGCCCCAAACAATGGAATGGCGCAGTATTCATAATCAGCCTTTACCATTAACCCAGCGTTCCACTACTTCGGAAGTCTTTGAAACTGGTATTAAAGCCATTGATGTTTTACTTCCTCTGGAGCGCGGAGGCAAGGCAGGACTTTTTGGAGGAGCTGGAGTTGGTAAAACAGTTTTATTAACAGAACTTATCCACAATATGGTTAAAAACCATCAAGGCGTCAGTATGTTTTGCGGAATAGGAGAGCGGAGTCGTGAAGGTCTCGAACTATATCAGGAAATGAAAGAGGCAGGTGTACTGCCCCAAATGGTAATGATATTCGGTCAAATGAATGAACTGCCAGGCGCACGATTTCGTGTGGGGCATGCGGCACTCACAATGGCAGAATACTTTCGCGATGATGAGCATAAGGATGTATTGTTGCTGATAGATAATGTTTTTCGGTTCATACAGGCTGGCATGGAAGTTTCCGGATTATTAGGCCAAATGCCTTCCAGACTTGGGTATCAACCGACAATGAGCACCGAATTATCGCAATTGGAGGAGCGGATTGCGAATACCAAAACTGGGGCAATCACTTCCATTCAGGCAGTGTATGTGCCAGCAGATGATTTGACAGATCCAGCGGCCGTGCATACTTTCTCCCATTTGTCGGCAACAATAACACTATCTCGAAAAAGAGCAAGCGAAGGGATGTATCCAGCAATCGATCTGTTGCAATCGGGTTCCAAAATGGCTTCCCCAACCATTATTGGCGAAAGACATTACAATATTGCACAAAATATAAGGCAAACATTGGCGCAATATGAGGAACTTAAAGATATTATCGCCATGTTGGGTTTGGAGCAGCTATCACTTGAGGATCAAAAAATAGTAAACCGATCACGCAGACTCGAACGATTTCTAACGCAACCTTTTTATACAACAGAACAATTCACGCAATACAAAGGGAAAAATGTGAGTCTTAAAGATGCATTGGACGGATGTGAAAGAATATTAAACGATGAATTTAAAGATTATCCCGAAAGTGATTTTTATATGATTGGGACAATTGATGAAGTAAGGAAAAAAGCGGAAGCTAATAGTTAAACAATGGAAAATACATTAATGCATCTTAAAATCTTATTGCCCTACAAAGTTTTTGTGGACATAAAGAGCGTTAAAAGAATTGTCGTGGAAACAACCGCTGGCTCGTATGGAATTTTACCACGAAGACTCGATTGCTCAGCAGCTTTGTTGCCTGGAATTTTAGAGTATGAAACAGAAAACGACGGTGTAAAATATATTGCATTGGACGATGGAATCATAATAAAGGCAGGTAGCGAGGTATTAATATCTGTGCGGAATGCGATGGGGGATGCACCACTTGGAAAACTTCGCGCTGTAGTGGAACAGGAAATGATGCAATTGGATGAATTGGAAATAAATGCCCGTAGTGTTATGGCAAAGTTGGAAACAGGCTTTCTGCGCAATTTTCAAAAATTAAGAAAATAATAGTGAAAGAGGAAAAACTAAATAATGACAACTCTTTTGAGAAAGTAGTCGGCGACAAGGAAGAAAGAAAATTGCAGGCACAACGTGAAAAAAAAAGCGTGTGGGCTGGATTGGGATTATTTGGGATGATAGGCTGGTCTATCGCAGTACCCACTTTATTGGGTGCGGCATTGGGTGTTTGGCTCGATAAAAAATATAAAGAAGAATTCTCTTGGACGCTAAGTCTCTTGGTCGCAGGATTGATGCTAGGTTGTTTGATAGCGTGGAACTGGATCCAAAAAGAAAATAAGGAAATTCATAAAAAGAATGAAGATGGAAATAAATGAAGTATTAAACCTACTACCGGCTGTATTTGTCGGGATTGTATTAGGAATTATATTTTTTGGAGGTCTTTGGCTTACCGTTCGTAAAGGATTGGGCTCAAAAAGATCGACTTTGATATTCATGGGGAGTTTGGTTATAAGAATGGCGATTGTTGTAATCGGATTTTATTATGTTGGTGGGGACAATTGGCAAAAAATGCTTGCTTGCCTATTAGGTTTTTTAATTGCGAGAATTGTAATTACCCGAATTACTAAAATGGACAAGCAGGCAAAGAACGTATTCATAAAAGAAGTAAGCGATGAGAATTAGTCCTGATCAAATGATTTTTTGGGAGTATGGGTTTATTAGTATAAATCTCACTATCGTTACCACATGGATATTGATGATTTTGCTTGCGTTTGGTGCTTGGCTTATTACGCGAAATTTAAAATCAGATATCAAGACTTCCCGTTGGCAAAATGTTTTGGAGATGCTGGTACTTTCAATCCGCGACCAAATTAAGGAAGTGGGATTGAACAAACCAGAAAAATATATAGGCTTTATCGGGACGCTGTTCATTTTTATAGCAGTTTCAAATTTATTGACAATTGTGCCTTGGTATGAAGCGCCTACAGCATCTCTTTCTACCACAACGGCTTTGGCGATATCCGTATTTATTGCGGTGCCTTTTTTTGGAATTGTCGAGGGCGGACTTAAGGGCTATTTGCGTTCTTATTTGCAACCTAATTTCATCATGTTGCCCTTTAATATTATCAGTGAGCTTTCACGAACCCTTGCATTGGCGGTTAGATTGTTTGGAAATATTATGAGTGGCGGATTGATTGCTACCGTTTTGATTTCTATAGTTCCATTTTTCTTTCCAATGATTATGAGTGCTTTGGGATTGCTTACGGGAATGATACAGGCATATATTTTTGCAATTTTGGCGACTGTATATATAGCTGCCGCAACACAAGATACCGAGAGAATAAAACAAAGACGGTAGGCGAAAGAACCGAGTTTGCCCGCCGAAAGAAGGAACAGAAAAACAAGAATTTTAAAATATAAATCATAAGGTTTAAAGGCTGAAATTTAAAATCTAAAATCTAAAATTAGGAATATGGACAACATAACTATTATCGCAGTAGCATCAATAATTACTGCAGGATTTACAACTGGTATTGGCAGTATGATGCCTGCAATAGGCGAGGGAAAGGCAGTTTCAAAGGCATTGGAATCTATTGCACAACAACCTGATGCAGCAACAACCATTACCAGAACATTATTTGTGGGCTTGGCAATGATTGAATCAACAGCCATCTATTGCTTTGTGCTTTCGATGATTCTCATTTTTGCGAATCCGTTCTGGAATCATTTTTTAGCGTAATAAACTCTTAAAATGGAAATCAACTGGTTTACAGTAATAGCGCAAATAGTCAACTTTCTTATTCTGGTTTGGCTTTTAAAACGGTTTTTGTACAAGCCGGTATTGAAGGCTATTGATGAAAGGGAAAGAAAGATTGCCTCACAACTTGAGGATGCTGCGATGACTAAGGCAGAGGCTAAAAAAGATCAAGATCTGTATCGTCAAAAAAATGAGGTTTTTGATAAGGAACGTTCGGTAAAAATGAATGAAGTTTATGAGCAGATCGATTCAGAAAAGCAACGTCTGTTGGAAGAAGTGAGAAAGGAATCGACTGAACTACGCTCAAAATTTGAAGATTCATTTAAGCAGCAAGAACTAGAAATAATGGATTCGCTTAAACTCAAAACAAAGGAAGCGGTTTTTGCCATTGCCAGCAAAACACTTTCCGATCTTGCCAATGCCAATCTTGAGGAACAGGTTATAAAAGTTTTTATAGAAAAAATCAAGAATTTAGACAAGATGGATAAATCAAAATTTATAGCTGCCCTTAATAATAAGTACGTCCCTATTAGCATTAAAAGTGTTTTTGAATTATCGGCGACTTCAAAACAAGAACTTGAAAAAGCGATTGAGAAAATCACCGAAAATCCGAATGATTTTCAATACCTACTAGAACCTGGATTAGTTAGTGGAATTGAGATTAAAACGCCAAGCTACCAATTGTCTTGGAATATTGAATCCTATCTCGATTCATTTAAAAAGGATAGTATCACAAAAAAGAAAGAAAATGCAATCGACTGATTTAACCCAAATAATAGATGATACATTCCTTGAGATAAGCCATAGCAGGAAAAATTATGATTCCAATATTCAATTTCGCGAAATGGGAGTCGTAAAAAATATTTCTGCTGGTACTGCCACAGTAACTGGTTTGCCTGGAACAGGTTTTGAAGAGTTATTGGAGTTTCCCAATAATTTATTCGGAATGGCTTTTAACTTGGATAAAGATGAAATAGGCGTTGTTCTTTTGGGTAGAAACGATCAACTTCAAGCTGGCGATACCGTTTTAAGAACCCATCGTGTCGCTGATATTCCAGTAGGCGAGAATCTCATCGGCAGGGTTATTGATTCTCTCGGAAATCCAATGGACGATAAAGGTCCAATTTCGTTTCAACAACGGAATCCTATTGAAAGGCCTGCACCACCTATTATGAGCCGTGAGGCTGTGAATGCGCCATTACAAACGGGGATTAAGGTGATCGATGCGATCATTCCTATTGGTCGAGGCCAACGAGAATTGATATTAGGTGACCGCCAAACAGGAAAAACTTCTATTGCTATTGACACCATTCTCAATCAACACGATAAAAATGTGCTGTGTGTTTACTGTGCTATCGGACAGCGTACGGCAGCAGTTGCCAAAGTGATTTCCGAACTTACAGAAAAGGGTGCTATGGAATATACAATCGTTGTGGTTACGGAAGGTAATAGTTCCCCTGGTCTTCAATATTTGACGCCTTATGCAGCTACAAGTATCGCAGAATATTTTATGGAGCAGGGACGCGATGTGTTGATTGTTTATGACGACCTGACCAAGCACGCACGCGCCTATCGGGAACTTTCACTTTTATTGCGCAGACCACCAGGCAGGGAAGCATTTCCTGGAGATATTTTTTACATCCATTCTAGACTTTTGGAAAGAGCGACTCATTTAAATGAAGAGAATGGTGGCGGTTCCTTGACCGCTTTGCCCATTATTGAAACACAAGCACAAGATATTTCGGCATATATTCCCACAAACTTAATATCAATTACCGATGGGCAAATATATCTGTCGCCAAAATTGTTCGAATTGGGTTTACTTCCGGCCGTAGATATTGGAAAATCCGTTTCTCGAGTAGGAGGGAAGGCACAATTAAGAGCTTATAGAAAAATTTCTGGAAATCTAAAACTTGCTTATGCACAATCTGAGGAACTGGAAACATTTGCGCGATTTGGTACCAGACTCGATCAGGATACAAAAAAAATGATTGAGCGTGGGAAAAGAATACGCATGATTTTCAAACAGCCAGAAATGAAGCCAGTTTCAGTGCCAGAGCAACTATTGGTATTACATGCACTTATAAATGGTGTTTTTGACGCTGTACCACTCGATAAAATAACAAAGGCAGAAGCTTTAATTCAGAAAAAATATTACCAATTACCCGATGAGGTGTTACAACGGATTTATTCCTCAGAGTCTTTGAACGAAGTTGATGAAGCTATTCTTGTGATGTTGGCAAAAGAAGCAATTACAAATATCCTTAAACTCGATAGCGATGAGTGACACTTTGATAAATTTACAAAGAAGGAAACAAAGTGCGGGTGATATGGCATCGGTGGTAAAAACCATGAAGGCTATGGCAACTTCCAATATTAACCAATACGAAATGGCAGTACATTCTTTACAAGATTATTACCGCACCATCTCCCTTGGGATACACGCCTGTTTTAGAAAGGAAAATATTTCAGTTTTAGCCGATAATCGCGATAGGAAAAATTCAATATCCGTGGCTGTTATCTTTGGTTCAGACCAAGGATTGGTGGGAAGGTTTAACGATTCAATAAGCTCTTATGCCCAAAAAATAATAAAAGAGATTCCTGGACAAGCAGAAATCTGGACAGTTGGCGAAAGAGTTTATTCCCTGCTGGTGGATGGCGATTTTCCACCTACCAAACGTTTTAGTGTTCCCAATTCGGTTACTGCGATTACTCCTTTGGTAAATGAGATTTTAATTAAGAGTGAAGAATACCGAATAAGAGACCAGTTTTATAGTTTTTATATTTTTCACAACACACCATCACAGGGAGCAAATTATCGACAAGAAAGTCAACAATTGTTTCCGCCTGATGAGAAATGGGAAGGCGACATAAAGAAAATGGAATGGCCAACACATAATGTTCCTCAGATAATTGGAGGTGTTGAAAGTACTTTGCGGATGCTGATTAGGGAATATCTTTTTGTTTCCTTGTACAAAGCCAGTGCGGAATCTTTGGCCGCCGAAAACGCAAGCAGGCTGGAAGCCATGGAGCGTGCAGAAAAAAATATAGAGGAGATGCTCGATGAATTGAATCTGGTTTATAACCGTTTAAGACAAAGCACTATTGATGAGGAACTTTTTGATGTGATTGCAGGGTTTGAGGCATTGAAAAAAAAGAGCTATTAGGTCAGGTCAGCCTTTTCGCATTTTGATAATCTTGTTCAATTGACTAATTGAGCTTTCGCATTCGGGGATGAAGCCACCCAAATAGGTTGAAAAAAATCAATACCGTATGAAAGACATAAAAAATAATGTTGGCGATATGCAGTCCAAAATCGGTCATGTTAATATAGGAATCTCGACATGTTCGCTATCAAAATGGATATCCGTAAAACATTGACGAGGTCATTTTTAATATAGAAGTTTATATTAATTTGTTACAATTTAAAGTCCATCATCTTCATCCATCGTACTTTTATCAAGCCTTTTATTTGGGAGTCCAGCCAAAGCCCTCAAAAGTCCGTGAACAATTGCAATTGGTAATAAAAGAACACCTGTTACCATCATTCCCAATTCATAAAATAAGGAACTGTCTTTGTAAGGCTTTCCTTTAAGTCTGGATTGAAATGCGCTATATGGAATTCCATACATATTTCCTGCAATCATTGTTTGGACAGCAGAAAGTATAATGTTTGCTTCCTTTTCGCTATATTCTTTTACAATGGAATCATAAGCATATTTTTTAGGATATCCTCTTGAATCTGCAAAATGTTGCGCAAACATGATGGCTTTTGCTTCTTCGGGCTTAATATACTGATCTCCGCCACTTAAAAAACTGCTGATTTCTTCACCGCTCATTCCTTGTTGCAAAGCCATTTTTGTATGTTGATAGGAGCAGGCAGGGCAACCGTTTACTTCGGTTACTGCCAATTGTAAACGCCTTATAAAATCATTGTCAACTAATTTGCTTTTGTTATTTCCAATCATCTTAGCCATTGCCCGTGGAAAGAAAATAAAAGAGCGGTACATTTCCCACAAACTGAACTTGCGCTTAAATTCAATTCTTGAACTTATTGATTCAGGGATGTTTATTTTCATATTTATCTATTCTTTATTGACCTCAAATTTAGTCAAAACTATGCACTTTAATACATCTCGTTTTTGGTTTTTAGAAACTTTAACCACGAACCCACTTGTCCTTCTTTAGCGGGTAAACCGTTGGGCAGGTTTCGCTAATTTATTTGAATCTATTAATCATTTAAAAGCATATTCGGTAACCGTATTACTTTGGATTTCAATAATGTAACAGGTTTTAAGTCCGTTTTAAAAACACAAGACACTTCATAGTGGTTTAGCTAGAAATAGTAGGAATAAAATTCTTTGATGTGGTTGGATATACCAAAATTAGAGACATTTATTATGTCAAAATCATTTTTTATACATTTTTATCAGACAACAATGACACTAAATGCTAAATTCAGAAAAAAATTACCCGACTGACCTAGGTCATTCCTCAAGTTTCAAAAATCACGTAATTTAGTTTACAATAAAAAACTAGATCGTTCTTTGATAACAGAATAAATATAGATTTTCAAAGTGGCAATACAATGAAAATCTTGAAGGTATAAAAAGTATTTCACAATCTTTGTATTTTTTTACATTGGCCTAGCGATAGAGCAATGCAGAATAGCAGTAAGTGGTAATGAGATAAATTTAATACCTTAAAAAAGAAGCCGAGAAATTTAGATCTCTCCGTTTCCTTTAAAAAAATATAATAAAGCATTGGTCGTATCTGCTGTAAGGCGTGTTTAACCAATAGGAAACGATTAAAATTAATTTTGCCAAAGTTTGATTTATTATAGTATTTTAGAAATAGAATTTTATAATTTAATTAAACAGATGTATCAATAAAATTAATCGTCTTATTAGGAAATGGGAAGCCAAGGCTTTCCGTTTCTGTTTTAAGACATATTCTAAACCCATTAAACTAAATAAAAATGAATAGACTATTTTTTTCTTTTTTTCTATTATTTACACTTACCCAATCTGCACAAAATCTCTCTAAACTTTACGATGAGGTTAGTCCAGCTGTTGTTGTGATTAATATTTTGAATATTGAGCCCAAAAAAGTGGATGATAATCTTACTTTGGTAACCAGAGCCAAACAAGGTTCGGGAGTTCTTATTTCTGAAGATGGGCTTATTTGGACGGCGGCACATGTTGTGCAATTGGCAGAACTGGTGCAAGTAGAATTTTTCGATGGCGAAGTGTATGAAGCTGAAGTCCTGTCATCAAACCCATTGGCAGATGTGGCTTTGATCAAAATTAATGGCATATTCAAAAAAAAGAACAAGAAGGTTGTAAAAATTGGTAATTCGGATGCGCAGAAGATAGGAGATGATATTTTCGTGTTAGGTGCTCCATTTGGACTTAAACAAACAATATCCAAGGGTATTTTGAGCGGGAGGCACACACCCAAAGGTTTAATCAATGATTTTGTAAAAATTGAACTCTTACAAACCGATGCTGCTATAAACAAAGGAAGCTCGGGTAGCCCAATGTTTAATATGAAAGGAGAATTGATAGGAATTACCAGCAGTATTTATAGTGCTTCTGGAGGATTCAATGGTGTTGGATTCGCTATTTCTTCAAATACCGACAATAAATTGTTAATGGATCGGCCAAATATCTGGACAGGAATGAACTCAATATTGCTAACAGGGGCGGCTGCAAAAGCACTAAATGTTCCCCAAGAATCTGGATTGCTGGTACTTACTGTATCTTCAAAAGGAACAGCCGCTAAAATTGGTCTTAAAGGAGGTTTTATTGAAGCAACAATAGATGGCGTGGAACTTTTAATTGGTGGTGATATTATATTGAATATCGGCGGAATTAGTTTTGGGCAACCAAATTTTCAAAAGCCGTTAAGGAAAAGACAGGAGGAATTTAAAAAAGGAGATATAATGCCAATCACGATACTTCGAGGCGGACAAATTAGCGTTATTCATTTTATCAAGGAATAAAGAAGTTTATCCATTCTCTTTTTCTTCTAGAACCTTTGTGATAATACCTAGGTCGTTTTTAGAACCTCTAAAAACCAGTAAATAACTGCCACAATTTAGCATTTTTAAATAGATGGTAGTTTGTGCTTCACTAACACCCAATCCTCTTAAAATACCATAAATACCAGATGATAACATTGCCAGAGGTTTTCCGTTTATCTTATGAAGAAATATTGAAGATAAAAATCCAACAATAAAAACAGTTCCAATTTCAGGATTGTTAAAACTACCAAAATTAACACGATCTCCAAAAAGGCTTTTCCAATGTGCTTTTATATTTTTGTTTTTATTTATAATGCTATTTTCTTTGTCTGAATTAAATTGATTTACTTTTCCGAGAATTGAAATTTGAAGATGCAACTCTTTTTTATTCTCAATAAATTGCAAAGTCTCCTCTAGTTCCCATAAATGTTGGTATGCTTTAATGCAAATTTGTTTTTGTTTTGTATTATAATTTTCTGAAATCATTTTAATTTAAATAATAACATTTGTAGAATACTAAGATAGTATGTCCACTAATTATAGGAAATGATGCCAGTCAGTCATTTTAAACAAAAATTTATACTTTTTTACATTATTGTCCGATTAAATTTTTGATAAACAGGTCGCCCCGATGGGGCTTTAATTGATAAATTATTTTATGTTTCTACAAACATGTAGCTCCTCTGGAGCTATTTTAGTCCCATCGGGACTTACTGCTTGTAGAAAATTAGATTTTTTCCAAAAACAAGCCCAGCAGGGCGAACTGTTTGTAAAGTCCAGTTTTGATAGAGATAAATCATTTTTTATAAATTTTTATCGGACAACAATGACTTTTTTAATTGAAAATTACAATATCTTCCATCGCTTTTTTATTTTGGATTACAATTTTTCCACTTGATCCAATAGTAATTAAACCTTCCTCCTTAAATACAGTTAGCATACGTATAGATGTTTCTGTTGCAGTACCAACAATTCCTGCAAAATCTTCTCTGGCGATGCTAATGCCATCATTTTCTTCATTTATTAAAATTCTTTTTTTGTATAAGTCCAGTAATGCTTTTGCTACACGTTGGCGCACTGAGGCATACGCCATGTTTACTAATTTTTCTTGTACTTCAACCAAATTATTAGAAATTAAACTTACAAACTTATTAGACACGTCTTTATTGCTGTAAATAAGTGTTATAAAATCTAATTGTGGTATTTCATATAGGGTTGCATCTTTAAGTATGGCAGCAGATTCAATATAGGTTCTTTGGTCTGTTAATAAGGATAATTGTCCTATAAAGTCTCCCGAACCAAACAAGCCTGTTACAAATTCTTTACCTTTTTCGCTGGTTTTATACGTTTTTATTACGCCACTTTCAATAAAATATAAAGAATTTGCTGTACTACCTTCCATAAAAACCAAGTCTTTCTTTTTATATACTTTTGGAGTAAATTTTTTTGACAAGTGCTCTAAATCCAGATATGCAGAAGCTTCTTCAATAAATTTGGAAATACCTTCAATAGTATGTGAAAATTCTTTTTTTAAGAAATCGTATTTTTTTAAGCGACTGTTTATTGCATCTAACAATTCGTTTTCGCTAAAGGGTTTGGTCAAATAATCATCTGCGCCTAAATTCATTCCTTTTCGCATATCTATTTTTTCTGTTTTGGCTGTCAGGAATATAAATGGAATACTCGCTGTTTTAGTGTTCTTGTCCAAAATCCGAAGGACTTCAAAACCATCTAGTTCTGGCATCATAATATCACATACAATAACGTCTGGAAGTAATTGTTCTGCAATTTTAACACCTATTTTTCCATTTTCGGCTGTGGCAACACTATAACCCGCCAGTTTTAAAATATCTGCTGTATTTTCGCGAACGTCTTCATTATCTTCTATTAATAGTACTTTTTTCATTCCTTATGTATTGGAAGCTCAACAGAAAAGGTTGTGCCTTTGTTTATACCACTTTTAAACTCAATAGTTCCGCCCATTAACGTTGTATATTGTTTTACAATATTTAAACCCAAGCCGGTGCCTTCGATATTGGCGGCATTTTTTGCCCTAAAAAAACGAGCAAACAAGTACTTTTGTTCTTCCTCTGGAATGCCTATGCCTTGATCTGTAATTTGAATGACCACATTTTCTTGATTTTGCAATATTTTAAGATATATGCTCGATGCTTCTGGCGAATATTTTGATGCATTGGACAAAAGATTGTTAATTATATGCTTTAGTAATTTTACATCTAAATGCACAAAGAGTTCTTCATTTGGACTATTTATACTTATAGTTTGATTCTTTTTTAAGCCTATATTGCTTTCTTCGACCAATATTTTAAAAAATGAAATCAAATCGAACCGCTTTGGTATTGCCACTACTTTTCCCTCTTCCAGTTTGCTTAATGAGAGAAAGTCATTAAGAATAACAACAAGATTATTTACATTCTTTTCAATTTGAGTTACATATTTCTCTCTTTTTTGCTCTTTCCCCTGTCCGTTTTGCTTGCCAATTAAAATTGCTGAAGTGAGTATGGCACTCAAAGGGGTTCTAAACTCATGCGATGCCATAGATACAAAGCGTGATTTAAGTTCGTTTAATTCCCGTTCTTTTATTAAGGCATTCTGTATAGCAAATTCAACTTCTTTTTGTTGAGAAATATCGCTATAAACGTGCAATGCATTGCTTATTTTATTATTTTCATCAACCAAAGGGGCTGTGTTTACAGCGAAGTACCTGCCTTGATAATTAACTTCAAAAGAGTGATGCTGCCCAGCAAGTGTTTTTGTAATATTTTCCTTAATTAGTGCTTTTTGTGTTTCAGAAAAAAGAGGAATATCATCAACGGTTATTCCTTCATAAAAAATCTGTTTTAACCCTAACTGTGTTAAAGCATCACCTTCAGCAAACAGTATCTTTGAATCTTTGTTCATTACGGCAACAAAACCGTTAGGGAAGTTTTTGGCAATTTCTGATGCAATACTTTTACTAGTAATAGCTTCGCCTTCTGCTAATTTGGTTATGAGTATTTGGTCTTCGAGATTTAAATTGGATTCTACCAGTTTTTGTACGGTTGACATTACCTCCTGTGTACGCTCTTGAACTTTTTTTTCTAGGTTTTGAGCATACTTTTCAAGTTCAAGTCTATTTTCTTGTATAGTGATGGAATTGTTGTGATTTTCTATCGCAATACTTATCAAATGGGTCATATCTAGAAGGATCTTTTTTTCTTCTGCTAAAGGTTTTCTAGCTAACATACTATATATTGCAATTGTACCGAGCACTTGATTGGTAGATGACATTATAGGAAATGACCAGCAAGCTTTAAAGCCGCTTTTTAAGCCTATTTCCTTATAATCTTCCCAAAGGATATTGGTTGAGATATTGGATACAATAATTTCTTTTCTTAAAAAGGCAGCTGTACCACAAGAACCCAATTTTGATCCAATTGTAACGCCCTCAATATATTCGATAAAAGATTCTGGTAAGTTTGGTGCTACCAATTTGTGAAGTGTTTTATGCTCAGTGTCCAACAATAAAATGGAAGCCACACAATCCTTAAAATGGGTCTCGAGGGTTTCCACAATCTTATAGCCAATGGTTTTTAATTGTTTGTTTTGGACTATTAACTCCAGTATTTCTCTAGTTTGATCCTTGAATTTTTCTTCCTTTACTTTGTTCGTAACATCGTTTTGCACACCTATAAAATGCGTTAGTATATTTTCCTCATTATGCACAGGGTTTATGGTAACGTTGTTCCAGAACATGGTGCCATCTTTTCTATAATTACGTATTGTTACTTTACAAGTTTCTCCCTTGATAAAGGCATTTTTTATGATGCCAATTTCCTTTTGATCCCGATCATCATTTTGTAGAAATCGGCTGTTTCTTCCCAATACTTCTTTTTGAGAATAGCCTGTCATTTTTTCAAAAGCAGCATTGCAATAAATAATAGGTTTATGTGGTTGTTGTGCATCTGCAATCACGATGCCATTACTGGCAGAGGCTAGGGCGTTGTTTTGTATGGTAAGTAAAGTGTCTTTAGTTCTTTCTTGGGTAACGTTACGAACAATGGTTAAAAGGCTGTGGTCGTCCATAAGAACCACGCGGGCTTCATAATGTTCCTGACCGTTTTTACCTTGAACGCTATATTCTGCAATCTGCATTTTTCCAGATTCGATTACCTTGTTGTGCGACGTTTTTATTTTTTGATACACCTCAGGATGTAATATTTTTTCCATAGTCACACCAATAAATTTTTCTGGTGGCATAGGTAATTTTTCGGGACTGTTGGCATACCAATCAAGATACACGCCTTTACAATCCTGAATAAGCATTATATCCGGATTGGCTTCCAATAAGGCTTTTATTTTTGCTTCGCTACTGCGCAATTCCAATTCAGTTTCTTTTTGTGGTGTTATATCAGCTATAAAACCTTCTAACATTACCACTTCGTCTTGATTGTTGTAAATTGCCGAGCCTTTTTCCCAGACGTACTTTATGGTTCCGTTTTTAGATTTAATACGATATTCAACACTATATGGTTTTTTCTGCTTTAACGTATTTTGTGTGCTTTTCCAAGTAAAATCTCGTTCTTCGGCCAAAATAAGGTTTCCAAAGTTTATGGTTTGGTTCATAAAATCATCAGAAGTATAGCCAGTAATTTCCAAACAGCCTTCGCTGATATAATCCATTTCGTAATTCCTATTGTTTTTACAACGGTACACAATTCCTTTCAGGTTATTTATCAGTGCATCAAACTTTCGGTTGCTTTCTATAAGTTTTGCGTTTGTTTGTTTAATGATTCTTAAATCATTTTTCTGTTGGGTGGCATCCCAAAAAAAAGCGATGGTCGCATTTTTTCCATCAATTACTGTAGGACTTAAACCAATGTTTAAACTAAATTTGCTACCATCTTTTTTAATCCCCCAAATATCAGTTTCTCTTTTAGGAGGCATTATATGCTTTTTGATGTAGATTTTATATTGGTGCTTAAGTTTTTCAGGAATAAGAATTTCAATATTTTTACCTATCAATTCTCCAGATTCATAACCAAATAGTTGTTCGCACGCAGGATTTGTAGTTAAAATACGCCCATCTTCATTAACAGCTATAATGCCTTCAATAGAAGCTTCAAAAATATTTTGAAACAAATCTTTATTGTGAGTTGTGTTTTTCATCTGTATAAAATATTTAGGAAACTAGAAGACGTTCGTCTGCATTTCGAAAAGCTCAATAACTACTGGGCGAGCAGGGAATGCCCAAGGTATTTATCTCTGTTGGTTGAAATTTAATAACGGACATTTCATATTTTTTTTTTAGCATGTATAAATTTAACACTTTAGGGTCGAAAAATCTAATTTTATTTCAAGAACTTCCTTGATCTAATTTGGGAGAGAATCTTACTTATAAGAGTTCCATTTTAGGCAAATTATAGCGTGTATTGATTGCTAGCTATTTATATTTTTGGGTAAGTACATCACAATAAATATTCAAGATGTTGCACAATGGAGGCTTTTTCTGAAATTTATTTTTTACCACTTCCTGTAAATGTACTAATAATGCCACTTTTTATATTAATCCATAAGTAATTAAAAAAGGATTTGGTTTTCTCTCGCTCTGCCTGTATATTTCCATGACGAAATCCTTCAGCATCGGTTTTAGATCCATCGTTCACAAAAATATTTCCTATTGCGGTTAAAATTTTATTTATTTTAAAACCATTTTTACGTAATATTTTAAATTTAAAATCTTCATATTTCATTTTCATTTCTCCTTGAGATTCATTTGTATCTCCATAAAATGTAAAATACATTTGCTGTAGTGTTCCCTCAACAAGTGTGTTCGAATTTGATTTAAAAAATGGATTTAAAATTTCCGCTGGTAAATTATTTATTGATCCTGATACTATAAAAGTATCAGATGTGTTATTTACATCAAAACTCCAATTTAGTTCCAAGGGGGCTTTTCCCATAAGCTCTGAACGGATTTTTATTTCTGTTTTTTTTGCATTTTTGTGGTTGGTAATATGGTTTATAGTAGCATCAACTTTATTAAAAAACAACTTACCTGCTTGATTATTTGGTTCAACCAATTCTGCATAGGAAATGTAACCATCTTTTATTTCTGTTAGGTCTATAGCCAAATTAAAGTTTAGATTTCTTAAAAATTCGCTATATAGAGGTTTAATGGTTAAATCATCGGGTAATAATTTGTCCCTATAAATTTCTAGATTTGGTGCTACTATTTCTGCTGAGGTTACAGTTATACCGAGGCGGTTTTTGACAAAATTAAAATCGAAGTTATTTAAAATAATTTTTGGAATATTTAAATTAATATAATCGCGCTCTTTGCTTAAATGTGAGGAAAGTTCATTTTTATTATATTTAGGTATAATTTGTAAATTTTCTATTTGCATCACTTCTTTATTGGCGTTCATACGGTTTATTTTAAAGGTTTCATAATCGTTATTACCTAAAATTATATTTTCTGCTTTAAGTTTATAACTATTATAATTTAGCGGTGTTTGTTGGCCTGAACGCAAATTTATTTCGCCTGCTAAAACGGTTAGTTGATAAGATGAAACAGAAAGTTTAATGCTATCTGCACTTTGTTTCATAATATTAATATTTCCGTTAGTAATATTTAATTCATTAAATTTTATGGTTTTAATTCCTTTCCTATTGGTTTTGGTTTCCGATTTCTTTGAGGCAATCTGTTTGTAAGGATAATAATTAAGCTTAGGATTTTTTAATAGGATGTTTTTTATTGAGAGCGTTTCATTAAACAGGAAATCCCAATAACCAATACCATTTAATTGAAGGGTTTCTAATTTTAAGTAGGTATGATTTTGAAGGGTGTCTTTATTTTTAATTTTAAAAGAGGTATTGTGTAAAACAACATTGCCACGCAACATGTTAATATCTAAATCGGAATACATTAGCGCAAAGTGTGAAGGCATTTTTTGCGTTAAAAAGTTCTCTACATAATTTTTAGCCACCCATTGCAATAAAAAAAATCCAAGCGTAAAAAAGAATACTAAAAACAGTAAAATCTTAATATTTTTATTCGTTCTATTGGTCATAAGATTTTTATTAAGCTGGATTTTATTGATTTGTTGTAGTTAAATTTAACTTATTAGATTTCAATTTTAGATACTTATGCTTCGCTCCGACATTATTTTTCTTGGCAGTATTTAGAAGTTTGCCCTCTAATAATTCTCTAAACATTTAAAAATCAATAATATTACTGATTTTTATCTAACGGTTTACCAATTTCCGATAATTTTTTAGCAGAAAATTACACAGCGAACAATGATTTCTTTCTTATCGATTTGTATTGGCTGCTTATTCATATTTTTAGCTGTTTTTTTGGTGGCTTCAATATAGTGATAAATACTTGAAAACTAAATTTTTAATTTATAGAACTCCTCTTAAATGAAGAAGTGGTTGAAAATCTTCGTTTCATTTTTGCTGATACAATTGATTAGAAAGAAATTTTAGTGAGAATAAATAAAGATTTAACATTTGTCCTGAAGATTTGGTGTTAATAGATAGTTTTGGAGATTTTTTTAATGAAAACGGACAGCAACAATAATATGGCAAGAAAAAACCCTCCTCTAAAATTGCTGTAAAGGTGGGTTAAAAAAATTGCTATGAAATAAGCTTACACAAATTATCCTATGAATAATAATTTCTAAAAGCTTATTCAAGCTACACCAATAAAAAAATAAAATGGATGGCAGCTTAAAAAGTATAGGCCCTATGAAAGACCTAGATTTCAAATATAGTGTTTTATAAAAAAGAAATCCCACATAATATTTAAAAAGTTTTTCTTTTCCATAATATTTTAAAATCAATAGCTATTAAATTCAAATTTTAGTATTTTCACACAAAAATTGTATCAAAATTCTACAAATGTCAGAAGACCATAAAAAACAACTGGAACAACAACTCTGGAATATTGCCAATACCCTAAGAGGCAAAATGAATGCCGACGAGTTTCGAGATTACATATTAGGCTTTATTTTCTATAAATACCTTGCCGAAAAAATGGAAATTTATGCCAACAGCATTCTAAAATCCGACGGCATAAAATACAAATCCATCAACGAAAATACGAAAAACGGAATTAAATACATTGATGCTATTAGAGAAGAAGCATTAGAAACCTTAGGCTATTTTTTAACGCCAAACGAACTTTTTAGTGAAGTGGCAAAACGTGGCAATAGCGATGTTGAAGGACAAAGCAATTTTATTATTGAAGACCTTCAAAAAATCCTAATCAACATTCAGTTGAGCACAATGGGTACGGAAAGCGAAGAGGATTTCGACAATCTGTTTGAGGATATGGATTTAAATTCTACCAAACTGGGGAAAACGCCCGAAGCCCGTAACGAAATTATAGCAAAAGTACTTTCTCATTTAGATAAAATTGATTTCAAATTACAAGATACCGAGTTAGATGTTTTGGGTGATGCCTACGAATATTTAATAGGGCAGTTTGCCAGTGGTGCAGGAAAAAAAGCAGGGGAATTTTACACGCCGCAAGAGGTAAGCACCATATTGGCTAAAATTGTGACCACAGGAAAGACAAAGCTCAAAACTGCTTATGATCCCACGGCCGGCAGCGGCTCCCTTTTATTGCGTATTGCACGGCAAGTTAAAGAAGTAAGTATGTTTTACGGACAAGAAATGAACCGCACTACGTATAACTTGTGCAGAATGAATATGATTTTACACGGCGTTCATTACCGTAAATTCGACATTAAACAAGAAGATACTTTAGAGCATCCGCAACATTTGGGAATGACTTTTGAAGCCATTGTGGCCAATCCGCCATTTTCGGCAAATTGGAGCGCAAACCCACTATTTACAAGTGATGATCGCTTTAGCCAATACGGTAAATTAGCACCAGGCAGTAAAGCCGATTTTGCTTTTGTGCAGCATATGATTCACCATTTAGCCGATAATGGCACAATGGCATTGGTGTTGCCGCACGGTGCTTTGTTTAGAGGTGGGGCCGAACAGCACATTCGTAAATATTTAATTGAAGACCGTAATTATTTGGATGCCGTAATTGGCTTGCCGGCTAATATATTTTATGGCACAAGCATTCCTACGTGCATTATGGTATTTAAAAAATGCCGCGAAAATCCCGAAGATGTGTTGTTTATAGATGCCAGCCAACATTTTGAAAAGGTAAAAACCCAAAATGTATTGCGTGAGGAACATATTGACAAAATTATTGAAACCTACCGCCAACGTTTGGAAGAAGACAAATACAGCAAGCGTGCTACATTGCAAGAAATTGCGACAAACAATTACAACCTAAACATTCCTCGTTATGTGGATACCTTTGAAGCCGAAGAAAGCATAGACATTAATGCCGTTGCCAATGAAATAAAAGATTTGGATACCCGGATTGAGGAAACGGATAAAACAATAACCGATTTCTGCAAACAACTTAACATTGAAACACCGTTTTAATATGGAAAAAGTAAAGAACATACCAGCTTTGCGCTTTCCTGAATTTAATGGCGAATGGGGAACTAATAAATTAAGTAATTTATTAGAGTTCAAGAATGGCATTAATGCTTCAAAAGAACTATATGGAAGCGGTTATAAATTTATTAATGTTTTGGATATTCTAAATAATGATTTTATAACTCACGACAGCATTATTGGAAGCGTTAATGTTAATAAAGAAATGGTTGCTAAATTCCCTGTTAGCTATGGTGATATTCTTTTCCAAAGAAGTTCAGAAACTAGAGAAGAAGTCGGGACTGCTTGCGTATATCTTGATAAATACAATACTGCAACTTTTGGTGGATTTGTAATTCGAGGAAGAAAAATTGGAGAATACGATCCTGTTTTTTTAAATAAATTATTAAAAACAGATATAGCTAGAGATGAAATTACGTCTAGATCTGGAGGAAGTACACGATTTAATGTAGGGCAAGAAACTTTATCATCTATTCATTTAAATTTCCCAACCCTCCCAGAACAACAAAAAATCGCCACATTCCTAACGGCAGTTGATGAAAAACTACAAGCCTTAAAACAAAAGAAAAACCTTTTAGAGCAGTACAAAAAAGGCGTGATGCAACAAATATTCTCCCAGGAATTAAGATTTAAAGATGATAATGGAAATGATTTTCCGGATTGGGAGGAGAAGAAGTTGGGAGAGGTTTTGAGTAAAAATTCTAATAAAAATAAAAGGCAGAAATATTTATTAGTTCAAAGTGTTAGCAATAAGTTCGGTTTTATCAACCAAGATGAAATGTTTGAGGATAGACGGGTTGCTAGTAAAGATACTTCAAATTATTATGTAATTGAAAAAGGACATTTTGCATACAACCCCTCACGTATAGATGTAGGTTCATTGGCATATAAATTTGATGATGAAATATCTGTTATAAGTCCATTGTACATTTCTTTTAGAGCAAAAGATAAATTTCTAAAAGATGATTTTCTTTTAAATTGGTTTTCATCTGAGCAATTTTTAATGAAAATGAATAATTCATTTGAGGGGAGCGTAAGAAATACATTAAGTTATGTTAGTTTAGTTAAAATGGAAATCTCAATTCCTACCCGCCACGAACAAACCAAAATAGCCAATTTTTTATCGGCTATTGATGAAAAAATTAACCATTGCCAAGCGCAAATAACCAATACAGAAGTTTGGAAAAAGGGTTTGTTGCAGCAACTGTTTATATAAAATACAAAATAGTTCACTTATTTAGTGAATATTAATAATTAATTGTTGTACATTTGTACAACGAAAAACCAGCTTATGGTAATCGAATTTGAAAAAGAATATCTAGAACAACTTTATACTGAAGGAAAGTGTAAAAATAAAAAATATAGATTTCAACCCCAAGTTATAAGACAATATAAACAAGCAATCGACAAATTAAGACCTGCACAACGAATAGAAGATCTATTTCCTATTAAAAGTTTGAATTATGAAAAATTATCAGGTAATAAAAAAGGTCTTGAAGCTGTTAAAGTTAATGACCAGTACCGTATTGAATTTAGAACAGCAATAGCAGGTAAAGAACCGAATACCATCACTATTTGCTCCATAATTGAATTAAGTAACCACTACAAAAAAAAATAGTATGAAAACCTTAGAAAAAAATATTCCATTTTCAGCTACACACCCAGGAACATTGTTAAAAGACGAATTAGTGGCTGGTGGAATTAAACAAAAAGAATTTGCCGTTGAGATTGGTATGCAACATACAATGCTTAGTGAAATAATAAACGGAAAACGACCAATTACAGCTGATTTGGCCATTTTACTTGAACGATCATTAGGTATTTCAGCGGACTATTGGTTACGTTTTCAGTCACAATATGATATTGATATTTCAAGAATAAAAGAAAGGAACATACAAAAACTATTCAATATTGATATTTGGAAAATCATTAAGGAATATGTGCCAGTAAATTATTTTAGAAAATTAGGATATTTAGTTGATGATTTAAACGTTGATATTGCTAAAATAAAAGAAGTATATAATATCAATAATGTTGATGATTTAATTGTTTTATCTGCAAAACAAAAATTTTCATTTTTTAGAAAATCAGACAAATTAAAAATTAGTGAAAAGAATATTTTGGCTTGGAATGTTCTTGCAAAATATAAAGCAAACCAACAAATCGTTAATAAGTTCTATCCCGAAAAAATACCTAATTTAGTTGAAGAGCTTAAAACTATTTTTTTTCAAAATAGCGATGCAGTCAATCAAGTTGAAAAAGCATTAAAAAAATATGGTATTAAATTTATTTTGGTTCCTAAATTAGAACAAACGCCTATTGATGGCTATACCTTTTGGTCTGGTAATAATCCTGTTATAGCATTAACTATAAGACATCAAAGGATAGATAATTTTGCTTTTACGATTATGCACGAAATTGGACATATTGAACTGCACTTAAAAGATGATAAAGAGCAGCAATTTTTTGACTTAAAAATAAAAAGTCCTCATTTAGAAGTAATTGAGGAGGAAGCTGATAAATTTGCTACAGAAAATTTAATACCACGGCATATTTGGTTACAATTTAAAACTGAGAAAAACATTACAGAACGAGCGATAATTGATTATGCAGGTAAATATAATATACATCCTGCTATTATTCTCGGTAGAATAAATTATGAATCTAAGTTTTATGCAATAAAAACCTCAATTGACAAAAAATTATACTAGCATTTTATTTTCAACCTAAGCAACTATATAAACCAAATCTTTGTTTTATATCAATTTAATTATGGCTAAACAACCGGAATTAATATTAGAAGAACAACTAGTCGCACAACTACAAATTTTGGGGTATGCAAATGTTGTAATTAATGATGAAAGAGCATTGCTTTCCAATCTTAAAAACCAACTGGAAAAGCACAACAATATTGTTTTTTCTGATAAAGAGTTCGACAAGGTCTTAAATATTCTCAGCAAAGGGTCGGTATTTGAAAAAGCCAAAACACTGCGGGAAAAACAACATATTTTAAAAGACAACGGCGACAACCTTTATTTTGAGTTTATCAATACCAACCATTGGTGCCAAAATCAATTTCAAGTAACCCAACAGGTTACAATGGAAGGCACCTATAAAAATCGCTACGATGTTACGCTGCTTATAAACGGTTTGCCGTTGGTGCAAATAGAGTTGAAACGAAGGGGATTAGAACTTAAAGAAGCATTCAACCAAACCAATCGTTACCAACGCCATTCTTTTGGTGCTGGTGCTGCATTGTTTCAATACATTCAAATTTTCATTATTAGTAATGGAGTAAACACAAAGTATTATGCTAACAACAAATACCAATCATTCAAACAAACATTTTATTGGACAGATAAAGAAAATAAGCGTTTAACCAATATTTTAAACGGCTTTACAAGTGAGTTTTTAGAACCTTGCCATATTTCTAAAATGATTTGTAAGTATGTGGTTTTAAATGAAGCCAATAAGATTTTAATGGTGCTTCGCCCATATCAATATTATGCCGTTGAAGCCTTAATAGATAAAGTAAAAAACAGCAATCAAAACGGTTATATTTGGCATACAACCGGATCGGGAAAAACACTAACATCTTTTAAAGCCAGTCAAATAATAATGCAAATGCCACAAGTGAAAAAAGTGGTGTTTGTGGTGGACAGGAAAGATTTAGATTACCAAACAACCAAAGAATTTAATAGTTTTAGCAAAGGAAGTATTGACGGAACTGACAATACAAAAGCATTGGTAAAACAATTTTCAAACGATACAAAGCTCATTGTTACCACCATTCAAAAACTAAATACCGCCATCAGTAAAAAGCAGTATTTGGCTAAAATGGAAAAACTCCAAAATGAACGCGTTGTATTTATTTTTGATGAATGCCACAGAAGTCAGTTTGGCGATACCCACAATCGGATAAAAGCATTCTTCAAGAATATTTAACTATTTGGATTTACAGGAACGCCAATTTTTGCCGATAACGCAGTAAAAAATGAATTGGGAAAACGAACAACCAAAGAATTATTCGGAGAATGTTTGCACAAATATGTAATTACAGATGCCATAAAAGATGAAAATGTATTAAAGTTTTCAATTGAATATGTTGGTCGCTACAAGCGTGTAGGGGCGTATCGCGATGCGCCCGCAACAGAAATAGATATTGATGTGGAAGACATTGATACAAAAGAGTTGATGGAATCCCCAAAACGTCTGGAAAAAATTGCCGATTATATCATTGCAAATCACAATAAAAAAACATACAACAAAGAATTTACGGGAATGTTTTGTGTTAGTGGTATCAATACGCTTATAAAATATTACGATATTTTACAACGCAAAAAAGAAGAAGGCCTGCACAATTTAAAAATTGCAACAATATTTAGTTATGTCGCCAATGAAGATGATGCCGATGCCAACGGGTTTATTCCGGAAGAAGTTTCTGTAGTTGAAGAATCTCCGGTTCTTTACGGTTTACACAAACATAGCAGGGAAAAATTAGACGATTACATAACACATTATAATGAAATGTTTGGTTCTAATTTCTCAACAAAAGACAGCCAATCATTTTATAACTATTACAACGATATTTCAAAGAAAGTAAAAGAGCGTAAAATAGATATTTTATTGGTGGTCAATATGTATTTAACAGGGTTTGACAGTCCGCCGTTAAATACGCTTTATGTAGATAAAAACCTAAGGTATCACGGCTTGATACAAGCCTATTCAAGAACAAATCGCATCTTAAACGAACAGAAATCACAGGGGAACATTATTGTGTTCAGAAACCTTAAAAAGGCAACAGACGAAGCCATAACCTTATTCAGTAACAAGGAAGCCATTGAAGAAATCATAATGAAACCTTACGAGGATTATGTAACAAAATTTAACGATGCTTTTATAGCTTTATTAAAAATAGTGCCAACGGTGAACAGTGTTAACAATTTGGTAAGTGAAGAAGATGAACTGGCGTTTGTAAAAGCGTTCAGGGAATTAATGCGAATCAAAAATTCAATGTCAACTTTTGCCGATTTTGTTTGGGATGATCTGGCGATGAACGAGCAACTCTTTGAAGATTATAAAAGCAAATACCTCGATTTATACGATAAAGTAAAAGACGAACATCAAGTAGAAAAAGTGTCAATTCTTGAAGATGTAGATTTTGAATTGGAATTAATTCACCGTGATGAAGTAAATGTTACCTATATCCTTAAATTGTTGGCTGGACTTAAAGACACCACAAAAGCAGAAAAAGAAAAGAAACACAAAGAAATAGTCGATTTATTGACTGGAGAAGCCAATTTAAGAAGTAAACGTGAATTAATTGAAAAGTTTATTTTAGAAAACTTGCCGGTAATTGAAGATACAGATACCATTCCAGAAGAATTTGACAAGTACTGGAACTCAGAACAGCAAAAAGCATTCAACCAGTTAGTAAAAGAAGAAAACTTATCACCAGAAAAAACCCATAAATTGATAGAAAACTATCTATTTGCCGAAAGAGATCCATTAAGGGATGAAGTCCTTGATTTAATAGAAGGGGATAAGCCTTCAGTATTAATTCGCAAAAAATTAGGGGATAGCATCACAAAAAAAATAGTCGGTTTTGTGGAAACTTTTATCAATGGGATAACAGGAAATTAATAGGTTAATATAAATAAAATTGCTTTATGATTTTATACAACAACAGCAACGCAATCCTTAAACAAGTAAATGAAAAGCCTTTCAAATTAGAAAGAGAAATTCAACTAATATTTGAAAAGAATCTTCAGGCAATAATGGGTTTAGAATTAGTGAAGTCTGAATTTGCCATAAAAAATAAACGTATTGATACACTTGCATTTGACAAGCAATCCCAAGCATTTATTATCATAGAGTATAAGCGTGATAAAAATTACAGTGTAGTTGATCAGGGTTTAACCTATTTAAACTTAATGCTACAAAACAGGGCTGAATTTATTTTAACCTATAACGAAACATTAAAAGATACTTTACATAGTAAAAATATAGATTGGTCACAATCAAGAGTAGCTTTTGTTTCTCCAAGTTTTACGGAAAACCAAATATCAGCAAGTGATTTTAAAGATTTTGGCATCGAATTATGGGAAATTAAACAGTTTGAAAATAATTTTATAAGTATAAATAGTATTAAAAAAAGCAGTTCGGCACAAAGTATTAAACCACTTTTAGAAAATAGTGAAAAACTAAAAGAAGTAAAAGAACATATTAAGGTTTATACAGAAGAGGACCATTTTAAAAATGGTTCTGATTTTACCATTGAATTATATGAAAAATTTAAAACCTCAATATTAAACCTTTCAGATAATATTGAAATTATTCCTCAAAAATTTTATATAGCCTTTAAAAAAGGAAGCAATATTTCGGATATTGAAATTCAAAAAAAGGGACTGAAAATATTCATAAATGCTAAAAAAGGTTCTTTAAACGACCCAAAAGGTTTGGTAAAAGATGTTTCAAATATTGGACATCGAGGCAATGGAGATTACCAAATACAGATAGAAAATGATAATGATTTAGAATACATTATGAGCTTAATTAAGCAAGTGATTAAATAATATTTCCAATAAAAAATAAAAACTCAATATCTACAGCAGTATTCCGTTCCGGTTAACCTAAATAATGAAAGAATATTCCTTTTTTTAATCAATATATTTTAATTTATCAACTAACATTATAAATATCAATCAGGAGTAACATTTTAGAAGTGCTGGCGGCGGTGTATAAATCAACCAAGCTATAAAATACATCATCGTAATCGTTATTGTTGAAATCGCCCATTAAAAGTATATTATAGTCCATAAAACAAGTAGCTTCTTCATTAATCAAATAATACATTAGATCAATTATTGCAATGCTACTGGCTAAATTAATAGTTGGTTTTGCTCCGTTTTTTAATAAATCAATAACCAATTTTTCATTTCTTGATATTGCAGCATTTACCAATTCTATGTCTATACTTTGAAAACCTTGGATTAAATAGTCATTAAATGATTCTTCGTCAATGTAATTTTTATTGCCATAAAAATCCAACATCAAATCTTGATACCTAACATACTCAAATTTAGAATGAAAATTAGGAAATTTAGCTTCTAAATACGCCTTACATTCTAAAGCTTTCTTATAAATGTTTTCAGGCAAAAAATCACTGATTTCTTTTAAATCTTCATTATGCGTAATGCGCGACCATATATCAACTTTCATTCTTAAAATATCAAAAGCTGTAAATTTCACATAGGATTCCGAATAATCAAAATCATCAGGTATTGGAAAAGCCAAATACAAATCACTTTCATCCTCTATTAAAGTTTTCAATGAATCTAAATTCAAATTGAATAGTGATTTATATATCCTTAACGATTTCTTTTTCATAGTAACAATTTTAAGCAGAACTAAGTTAAAATCTAAGTCATTTAGAATTAAATTAACAGCATTTTCAAAATAACAAGAATACCCACATTTACAGCAGTATTCCGTTCCGTTTCACTTCACTGCATACAGCTTCCAATTCCGCACAATAAAAGCTTTAAAAAAAGCCTTTATTTTTTGCCTTTGCGCTTTTTTAAATTCATTTCCTTATTTAATAAAACAAATTTGTATAAAGAAGAAGTTTATAATTTCACACAATCATTCTGAGCCAGAGTAGGGGGATGTAATTAAAACAAGATTATATAATTCAATAAACATTTTAAATTGTTGTACTTTATTGAAACTTAAATTTATTTTGCTTATTTTAGTCATCCATAAAAATTATTGCTAATTCAAATAAATAGGAATACAATATTATATTATCAGTGAAATATTAATGATAATAATCAATTTTTATTGGGGCAAGACAAGTTAGCTACAATATTAAAATTTGAAAATGATATTAAATGATAGAATAAAAAAATCAAAAGAAAACATTAAAGAAACCCATTATATTCACACACCTAGTGAGTTAGTTAAACTGTATGAACAATTAGAGCAAAAGAGAAATGATAAATCATTTCTTTTAACCATTCCAATTCATATTGTTGCCTCAAACGAAAGTTTTTTTAAAGAAAGTTTTTCATCTATAATTAATTCGGATGAAATGTATTTAACTAGTTCAAAAAGTTTAATAAAAAGAACAAAGATTGAAATTGAAGATGTTTTTCAAATAACAAAATCATCTTTTTCTATTGGTGATTTAATATCATATTCTTTAAAATATTCTTCAATTGAAAATATTTTTTCTCAATTCATAGAAATAACCAAAATTGATATTTACAAAGAGTTAAATCAAGATTTTTTAATAGATGTAATCGAACAAGTTGATTTGGAAGATGTAATTCCAACTAAAAGTATTTCAGGTATTGGAAAAATATTAAAAAACTTAAAAGAAGTTTATGAAATACGTAATGTTATTTGTCACGATTTTCTTTCAACTACTCATAAACTCGAATTGAGTTATGAAAAAATTTCTCAATATTTACTAGATAACATTTTATTACAATTTGCGTTTTTCTTCCTTTGTTCGGAGAAAATTTATGAAAAATTAATTCCTATTGATGATTTAGAAAGAAAAAATTATTTTCAACTTATAATTGACGGAAAAGAGAATAAACTGACAAGCCTCTATAATGAGTTAAAAGAATCCTTTGATTCTAAAGAAAAATTAAAAAATTTTAAAAAGAATATAAATCAATTTAATTCCTATATGGAGAATGAATGTGAAAACATAAGATTATCTTGGTTTAATGGATCTGAAAAAGAAAATGAGCAAGATTTCCCTTTTATTTTAAGTCATCATTTAGAATATAAAATAAAACTTCTAAACCAACGGATTAATAACATTCAAGGTCAAATATACACACTGTAGCTAATAACCCACAAAATTTATGTTCCCGTTTAAACCATATAACAAACCGATAAACATTCAACAAACGATTTGCTACTTCCGTAGAATCTCTGATTTTCCAGTCACACAAGTCTTATAACTCGTTGTACAAAATTAAAGAATATACCTATGAAAAGTTTATTACAAGAATACATTGACAAAAGATTAAGTATCACAGATTTACACAAGGAACTCCATCAATTAATAGAAGATTATGAAACTTCTACAGGTCGTTTCTTATTTGTCTATTCTGCTGATTTCGACAAAGGAAATTCAAAAGATGGGAATATATCTCTGACACAAGATGATTTCTACATAATTCAAGATTTATTAAGAAACTATACTTGTAAAAAAATTGATTTTTATATTGAAAGTCCCGGAGGAAGTGGAGAAAGTGCAGAAGAAATTGCCAAATTTCTACATAACAAATTTAGTGAAGTCAATTTTATAATCGCAAGTGAAGCAAAAAGTGCTGGAACAATTTTAGCTCTCTCTGGTCATAATATTTCAATGACTGATTCTGGTAGTCTTGGACCTATCGATGCACAAGTAAGAATTGGCAGGTCTGTAGTTTCTGCATATGATTACTATGAATGGATAAAAGAAAAGAAAATTGAAGCAGCTAAAAACAGAGGGCTAAATCCTGTTGACGCTGTAATAATTTCGCAAGTATCTCCTGGAGAAATTAAGAGAATAATAAACTCATTAGAATTTGCAAAAGATTTAGTTTCAGATTGGTTAGTTAAATATAAATTTAAGGATTGGACCATTACTGAAACAAATGGTATAACAGTTGACACAGAATACAAACTGAAAAGAGCAAAGAAAGTTGCAGAGGAATTAACAAATCAATCAAAACTAAGAACACACGGTAGGTCTTTAAAAATTGAAGATTTGAGGGAATGGTTGAAAATTGACAGGATAGATGACAATAAAGATTTAGCAGAAATCGTTTATAAAATAAAAACAGTTATTAGATTGATTTATGCTTCATCATCAACTTATAAATTATTCTTCACTGATACACAAAAAATTTTCAGAAATCAAGTTGTCCAAGGAGGAACATCAATACCTTTTCCAATTGGAAATAATATAAAAAATCAAAAAATTGAGGCTAAAATTGAACAAAAATGTCCAAAATGCTCAAAAATTCACACATTAAAAGCTATTCCTGTCGACCAACTTTCAGAATCTGAATTAAAACTAAATGATATAGAAGATTTAGTTTGTGATAGTTGTGGATTTAATGTAAATTTAAACCCTGTAAGGAATCAGCTTGAATTACAACTTAACAGAAAGGTTAAAATATTAAACAATTAAGCTATGGATAATAATAAAAAAAGGGAAATAAACGATTTATCAAATTTTGTTGATGACATCAAAAAATCAACTGGTAAAAACGACCTTTTCGAGATTCCATTTATGATTAAATATCAATTATCAGATGAAATTTCATCGGCATACGAGATCTTAGAAGAAAATAGTTTAGAAGGGATTTCAAACTGACTTTGTACAGCGCTGCATATAATTTATGCTTTCATTTTAACTAAATATAAACAGCCAAACATTCAGTAAAAATATTGCTACCTAGATAAAATATCTGTTTTTTTTCGTCGCACAAATTATAATACAAAACCGTTAATATTGTACTATTTATTTAAACTATTTTATTTGACAGTATAAAAATTTCTCTATCTCCAGCAGTATTCCATTCCGTTTCACTTCACCAAATACAGCTTCCAATTCCGCACAATAAGAGCTTTAAAAAAGCACTTATTTTTTGCCTTTGCCCTCTTTTAATCCGTTTCCATCAGAATATTCTCAACAAAACAGAATGTTTAGGTGTAATAAATGCCCCACAACACAAAATCCAGTTTATTGCTATCGCAACAAGTCTCTGTCTTTTGTGTTGTTCCGCACCCAGCCGCATTGTTGTTTTTAGGTCACATTATTTGTAGCCATCCTCTAATAGCACATTAATTTTTGTCGTACCTAAAAAAAACAATAAGCTATTGCCAACGCTCAAACAAATAATCCGCCAAAAAAACAACCCCAAGCTAAGTAACATAATTGGTGTTATAATACTGCCGACATCAGCCACGCCAAAGCCGTAGTTATAACAGCAATTATGTTAAATAGCCGCTTTGCCAACGCTCAAATTCAACGCTTCTGCCAGCGCACTAGGTACATTTTACATTGCTTTTGTGAGTGCTTTACCAACCAAACAGAACATTATTGCAAAAATAAAATAACCATTTAAACAGAAGCTTTAAGCACCCACAAAACCAAAATTGCTCACAAGCGTATGTTTTTTTATTTGTCAGAAATAATAAGTAAATTGCTTTTAAGCAGTCTTGATGCTATGCCAATTCCAAAGGAATATTTCTCTAAAAATTAAACTCATTTTCCAGAACAACAATTTAGCATCAAGCCTACACTTAAAACCAATCAGATAATTCGATAAAAACAAATAAAAAAACACACCCTTGTTTCTTAATATTCAATCGCCATATTGAGCTAAGCCTCTTAAAATCCGAAGATTTCCAACCGCTTCACCCACCGACTAAATCTTCGGATTTAAAAGGCTAACAGTTAAAAGCAATCTAAAAGAATCGGTAATAATCCTTTAAGTTTTAGCTTACTTTCAAGCATATTTTTAAAACTCAACAGAAACAAATCCTTAAAATCCACAACGTTTGACTATACAAGGATTGACTAACCTTTATTCCGTATTTATTTGCACCATAACCCAAACATAACTCCCCATTATAGATAAAATAGCGCAAAAGAAAAATCCCTCTCAAAAGAAAGGGTTTGTATTTGAAGTTTTTAACTTCTAAAAAACGTTCATTTTTTTAGAAAACCTCTTGAATTTTTAAAGCGTTACCGGCATTAAATAAGTAGTAATTGGATCCTACCATTTGATAAAATTCAATTCCGATGCTCCCTAAAACTGCAACATCAGCAGTAATTGTTGGCGCACCCGGTAAGGTTGCTGTTACAGCAAGCAAAGTGGTTGCAGCATCAACAGGGGTATAATCCGAATAAGCAATATTTGACATTTCATTCAAAAGAGTATCAGCAGGCTCATAAGATCCAGTAGTAGGATTGTAAACAAAATCAGAAACTACAGAAAGAGCATTGATAATTCTAAAATGTGTTGCTCCTGAAGGAATGTTTAAATAATTCAAAGGATTGAAAGCAGGAATACTTAATGTACTTTCATTTCTTCCAACTGTAGCTGATAAAGTAAAAGGAGCATTGAAAACACCATAAAAAGAAATATTCCGGTTAAAATCCAAACCTTTTAAATATTGAGGTTGTTGGGAAACCAAAACGGCTCTTTGGCCTCTGGCTTCTGAACCATCTTCAATATTTATTTTTTTCATAATTGCAGTTAGTCGCCCGGTAAGTTGACTGTCTGACATTTGTTTCATCAAAGCTGATAAACCAGTTCTAAGAGCCTTTCCTGCATTCGCACAAGCTGCAAACTCAGCCATATTTTCTCTTGTACGAATAAAACTTGGGGCAGTTTTTACTTGTTCGCCAGTTGGTCCACCTTTTAATCCTGCAAAGTAACCTTGATTACCTCTAATTTTGAAGTGTCTTACTTCTCCTAATGTTCCGACATATTTAATATGTCCTTTCTGTCTTGCCATAAAAATTTTTTAAAAGTTAAAATGTTAAATTTATTCATTAAATTTACAATATAAATATCTATATATGAGCAACTTATATAACGCAAATCGATGCATTTTAATGCTTATAAACCTATGAGAGGAAATATTATTCTTAAAATCAAAAAAATCGTTGATGGTGATGGCATTATTGCCGAGGATTTTACCACAAAAAAAGAATTTGAAGTTAGACTATACGGAATTGATGCGCCTGAAATGAAATATTGTGACAAATTAAAAAAAGATGAAAGAGAACTTCATATGCCGGCAGCTTTATTAATAAAACTGGGTTATCTATCTTTTGAATTTTTGAAAAGCAATATTACAATAGGTGAAAAATGTACTTTAATTCAGGAAGAGAATAATCATTTCGATAAATACGGAAGATCATTAGGGTATTTAATGTTAAGTAATGGAAGCTCATTAAACGAAATAATGATTAAAAAAGGCTACGCAAAGCCCTATGCTGATGTATTTTGCGAAAATCTACCATTATATCAAAAATGGAATTTAAGTGCTAAAAAAGCATCAAAAGGACTTTATAAGATTGTAGATAATTTTTAATGAAGTGATTTTTATTTTGTGGGCTAGGTGTGGACTAAATAAAAAATAAAAAACCCTAACTAATTGAGTATCAATCGTTAGGGCTGGTTTTTAGCGGAGAAAGAGGGATTCGAACCCCCGGAGGTGTGACCCTCAACAGTTTTCAAGACTGCCGCAATCGACCACTCTGCCATTTCTCCTTTAGCGAGGGCAAATATAGAACCCTTTTTTGTTTTTCTG
>JAQVGD010000129.1 GCA_028696945.1 Lutibacter sp. | reverse complement strand
ACACCAATGAAAATACCATAAAAGAAATTGAAAATGATGTAGCGAGGTTAAACACTATTGCAGAACGATTTTCAAAAATTGGATCAATTCCCGAATTAAATGAACAAAATGTGGTGGAAGCAACCAGTACTTCGTTTGATTATTTAAAACTCAGAAGTTCAAAACAAGTTGCTTTTAAATTTGAATCCTCAAAAAACGAAATTTATGCAAAAATAAATTTGCAACTGTTTAGCTGGGTTATTGAAAATTTGGTAAAAAATGCCATTGATGCTATGGAAGGAAAAGGAAAAATAGCACTCGAAATTAAAGAAAATGAAAAAAATGTATCCATCACCATTGCCGACACTGGCAAAGGAATCCCAAAACATTTGCAGCACGAAATTTTTACACCAGGTTTTACCACTAAAAAGCGCGGCTGGGGCTTGGGATTGTCACTTGCAAAACGCATTATTGAAGATTACCACAATGGCAAAATTGCTGTTTTAAAATCGGAATTGGGAAAAGGAACTTCATTCCTAATTTCTTTAAAAAAATGACATACTAACTCTCGAACTTACTACTAGAAGTGCAATAGTCAATTTTCAGCAACTTTTTGCCCAATCCTAAAAGGGAGAAGTTGCTGAAAATCAAAGATATTCAGGAATGGGAAAAATCTATTTTCAACATTAGCCACTTTTAGGCATGGACTCAACTATTCAATTTTAAATTAAAACAGCAACAAATAGAGCTAGATATATTAATTATACTGTTGATTATCAGTAATTAACAAAACAAAAAATTAAAATAAAAAGATAACAAAAAAAGGTCAGCCTCATTTCTATAGAGACTAACCTTTTTAAACCTTAATTTTTTTTTGAAATTGCCTAAACTCCTAAAACATAATAACCCTTCTTTAGCATCTCTAGATTATAAGTAAAAGCATTTTCAACAAATTCCAGGCCTTCAGGAAGCGATTCTTTTGAAATCCCAAAGTTTTTTAGGGCAAGATCACATAAAATTATAGTAGCACCCGAAGCCTTAGCCATGTCAACCAATTTTTGTCCTGCATCTTTATCGGCAAACTGTTTCACAGCTTCACCATAGATAACAACTTCAAATTTCCCAAACTTCTCACCTTCTTTTGACTTCATTTCTGCAGCGGCCATAATTATAACAGGCACATAGCCTGAAACACCAGTAGTCATAATGTAATTATTAACCTCAATGTTGGTAGTGCTTACAATAGGATTGTTTGCGTAAATTGAAGGTGCAGTTTGACCTAAAACTGTAAATAAAACTAATAAAATTAAAACTCTCATCTTTTTATATTTTTAAAATTAAACTGTTACAAAGATATTGTGATTAATTGATTAATTTCTGTGACTTATATTACCAAAATAATGGCAATATGCGGAGGTTGAGATTTCAAAACTGCAACTTATCAAAGTATTAAAATTTTTAGTTAATTTATAAAACTTAAAATAACCACATCGACCAACTTATATATGTTATGAGTTGGCGGTTTATACTTATTCAGTAACTATTTCACAATTAAATCTGATACCCAATTCTGTTATCATTTGAAAATCGTTAATCCAAGATATATTCATGTTGTCACATACATTTGGTATTTTGATTTTCTTTGAATTCAAAGCTGTAACTTTCTCTTCCTTTGTTACAACAATCGCATTTTCATTAATAGCATGAGCAATAACCCAAGGATCTGCTAATGATCTTGCTTTAGTATTATCGACTAAATACTTATGATTTGGATCAGATGAATAAATTTCCTGTAAACACTTCGTAACATTCTCGTCTATTTTTCTAATTGAGATATTACTGGCTTTTAGCCATTTTGATAAATCGTCTTCAGTTCTGACAATTTCCTCATAGACAATCTCGGACATGAAAATTTTATTTTGAGCTCCAAAAGAATTAAGAACATCCCAATAAGCTGGACATACCTTTGGTGAGTAGTATTTCTGCCAAGCTTGAATAAGCACATTAGCATCTAAACAATATGTCTTATCTATTTTACTCATCTATACATTTGTGCTTCAAGTTTGGAGAATTTATTTACCTTAACATTCAATAAATTACTAGCCTGAGTTGGCTCAATATAACCACCACGAAAAGCATCTAATACAGTTTGTGTAAATAATCGACTATTTCTATTTAGTTGCAATAAAAAGTAATTTGGTCCTCCATTTATTTCATTTTCTTTTTGTCTGGCCTTTTTCTCTGCTTCCCTTTTCAGAAACTCATTATATTCATAATCTGCTTCAATTTTGAGTTTTTTATATAAATTCAAAGAGATTAAATTAAGATTTAACGCTCTTATAATTAAAGCAAAAGAGCTTACTCCTAAAGTCTTTGCATTTTTAAATACTTCTTTAGCATTCTCAAAAGCTTTTTTATCAAGGTTTTTAATAAATTCTTCAGGCATCAAAGCATTGGCCGCAACTTCATTGCAAAAAAGCTCAATTGGATTATAGTTCTCTCCTTTATTGATGGATGGTTCCAGATCATTTGATATTCCTGTCTCAGCAATCCAAATATGTGCAAGTTCATGAACCAAGGTAAATAATTGCGGAGCATTCCAGTCATCCGAATTTATAAAGACAAAAGGTGCATAGTTATCAGCAATTGCAAAACCTTGCATTTCATTCGAATCTAATTTTAAACGCGAATGAATAAAACTAGTTCTTGAAATAAAAATACCTTTTGATTCAGCTTTATCAATCCATTCTAAAATCGGATTATTTGTTCTATAGCTTAAAGGATTAATGTTTAATACAGTAAGTATATCTTGAGCTACTTTAATTGCACTATCCTTAATAGAGAATTTTCCAACAAATGGCACAATATTTTCATTATTTTCTTCATTTACTTCGCTAATCCATGCTTGTTTTTGCTGAATTTCACGAATAATGAAAATCGAAGAAGTACTTAATTCTTTTGAACCTGGTTTCCTGAAATCTTGAAGTGGTTGAAAATCATTTGGTATATCTGGAAGAAAAAATAATGCAAATGGTCTTTTATAAGCTTTTGCTAGGTTCTGTGCTTGTCTTATCGTTGGAAAACTCCTACCTGTTTCCCATTCATTTAACTTTTCAACAGATACAGTAACTTTAGACGCTGCAATTTCCTTAGTCATTTTCGCTGATTCTCGTGCCCACTTAAAGACTTTTGCTGTTATGTATGCTCTATTTGCCATATATTACAAAAATATAATTTTAATGTCTTAATTCAAGAATAATTTATGAAATACTATCGTTTTCAAACATGACGTACAACACTAAAGTAATTTAATAAATTAAAACTTCGTTTAATATTTTATGAAATAGCCGAACTATATTAAAATATTGATGGCATAATCCTATCAAAATTTACCTGTTTGATAAATGATTCTCATTCAGACGTTTATGATGTTTTTTTTAAGTTGTTTTAAAAGTCGTGATATTACTTCTCTTGCCGTACCAATTTCATTAGCCAAAGTTTGAGGTGTAATTTCAATTTTATCGCCTTATTTTTATTTCATAAAAAGCAATGTTAAACATTCATAATTAAAATTTCTTCAAAAGAATTTTATTTTATAAATTATCTGAAATCGCTTTGGCAATTGCAACAAACTCCTCTGGCTTTAACTTTACTTTTTTTACAAACTGAACATCTTGCATAGCGTCTAAAGGAATTAAATGTACATGAACGTGTGGCACTTCCAGTCCAACAACGGCCATTCCAATGCGTTTACAAGGAATTGTTTTTTCTAAGGCAATGGCAATTTTTCTAGAAAAACTCATTAAACCATTATAGGTTTCTTCATCCAACTCAAAAAGTTTGTCCACTTCTTTTTTTGGCACCACCAATGTATGTCCTTTCACATTCGGATTTACATCCAAAAAGGCATAAAAATCATCGTTTTCGGCAACTTTATAAGAAGGAATTTCGCCGTTAATTATTTTTGTGAATAGTGTGCTCATGATTTTATTTTTAGTCAAAATTATGAAACCCTTTCCAAATAAAAAATTGAAAAGGGTTTACATTATTATTTAAAAAAAAATTATCCTCTGGTAATCTCCAAAATCTCAAATTCCATCACACCACTAGGTACCGTAATTTCAGTAATATCACCTACTTTTTTACCCAGTAATCCTTTACCGATAGGTGAATTTACCGCCAATTTTCCTTCTTTAAGATTTGTTTCAGAATCGGCTACCAAGGTATATTTAAATTCCATATTAGTAGCGGTATTTCTTAATCTAACAGTCGAATGAATCAATATTTTTGATGTATCCAATAAAGATTCATCAATAATTCTCGCATTGGAAACCACTTCTTTCAATTTGGCGATTTTCAATTCCAACATAGATTGTTCTTCTTTGGCAGCGTGGTATTCGGCATTTTCACTCAAGTCACCTTTATCTCTTGCTTCAGCAATATCATTACTTATCCTAGTGCGTTCAACGCGTTCCAAAAACTCCAATTCGTCCTTTAATTTTCTCAACCCTTCTTCGGTATAATACGAAATATTCCTCATAACTTACTGTTTTAATAAATACAAAAATCTCACAACTGGAAACCCAGAATGAGATTTAACGCAAATGTACAAAATATTTGTAAATTGCAACCGTTAACTAACAAACTTGATTTTATAACTATGCATAAGCTGTTTTTATTGTTAGTACTTGCTGTATTTTTTTCTTGTGAAAAGAATGAAACCAATGATCTTTTGCCAGATGTTTATGTTGATGAAACCATCAATTTAAATTTACCCCAATATATTGATCTCCAAACACCTAGCGGTTGGGCTTATGTAAAGGGTGGTATTAAAGGCATTGTAATACAAAATACAGGCATCGGAAACCCACCTTACAAAGCATTTGACAGGGCATGTCCCAATAATGATTGCACAACTTCTATGACTTTCGACGGAAGTTTAAGAATGAAATGTTCTTGCGATAAAAGCGAATACAGCATTATAGATGGCTCACCACAAACAGCCGGAAATAATCTTTTTGCAAGGGAATATAGGGTAAATGTTATAAATGAGTCAACTATAAATGTTCGCAATTTTTAAATCTTTATAACTAAATACCATTTAAAATAGCAAAATAATTAAGATAATATCTTGAGTCTGCCTGCCTTTTTAGTGGGGGTTCCCGCCGAAAAGGCGGTCGTGCTTTTCGTTACAAACTTTTTTTCGGGCAAAACCTCAAAAAAGGTTTTTCACTGCAATCACTAACCCAGTAATTGCTAAATCAATATTAATTTTTATTTAAACTTTATTAAATTGTTGTAATTATTAAAATTTAGCAATCTTTATTAAAAACAGATTGGTATTTTTGTGCCAAACCTATAAAAGTGAAAAATTATTTCTCATCAAATTTTAGATTGGGCGTTTTGGGTGGCGGACAATTAGGAAAAATGTTGTTGGCAGAAACTCAGAAATTCGATATTTACACCTGCATTTTAGATGCATCAAATGAGGCACCCTGTGCACAAATTTGCAATGAATTTCACCTAGGAAGTTTAATGGATTTTGACACTGTTTATAACTTCGGTAAAAAAGTGGATTTGTTAACCATTGAAATTGAACACGTAAATATTGAGGCACTTTTAAAACTTGAAAAAGAAGGTTTGGCAATTTATCCCCAGCCAAGTGTGTTGCAAATTATTCAACACAAAGGAAGACAAAAAGATTTTTTTGTAGAAAACAATATTCCAACAGCTTCACACAAACGGTTTTCATCGCTAGCATCATTAAAAAAAGAAACCTTAACCTATCCTTTTGTATGGAAATCAGCCCAATTTGGCTATGCCGGCACAGGCGTTAAAATTGTCAGAAATATGGCCGATTTAAATTCGCTGTCCGACAATGAATCTATAACAGAAGAATTAATTCCGTTTAAAAATGAGCTCGCAGTTATTGTCGCCAGAAATAAAAACGGAGAAATAAAAACATATCCTGTGGTTGAAATGGAATTTCATCCTGAAGCAAACCAAGTTGAATATGTCATTTGTCCGGCCAGAATTTCTGATGAAATCGCTGATAAGGCGAGAAATATAGCCTTAAAAGTCGCAGAAGCTTTTGAGCATATCGGTTTATTGGCAGTTGAATTATTCCAAACTGAAGATGACGAAATTTTGGTAAATGAAGTTGCGCCACGAACCCATAACAGCGGCCATTACAGCATTGAAGCATCTTACACAAATCAGTTTGAACAGCATTTGCGCAGTATTTTAAACCTTCCATTGGGAAATACCGACAGCAAAGTTGCCGGAATTATGGTAAATTTGGTGGGTGAAGAAGGCTTTTCAGGCGATGTGGTATATGAAAATATAGAAAAAATACTTAAAATGAAGGGCGTAACACCACATATTTACGGTAAAAAACAAACCCGACCTTTCAGAAAAATGGGTCATGTAACCATTGTGAATAACAATTTAACCGAAGCCCGCAAAATTGCGGAAGAAGTTAAAAATACAATCAGGGTAATTAGTAATTAATCACGGAATTTGATTATTGGTTTTTCAATTTTCGGCCTTTTAATTTTTTAATTTTCAATAAAATGAGCAAAGTAGGAATTATTATGGGAAGCAGTTCAGATCTTCCAATTATGCAACAAGCTATCGCTATTTTAAAAAGTTTTGACATTGAAACCGAAGTGGATATCGTTTCCGCCCACAGAACGCCTGAAAAACTTTTTGATTACGCGAAAAATGCCCATACACGGGGAATTTCGGTCATTATCGCTGGTGCTGGTGGTGCCGCACATTTACCAGGAATGGTGGCGTCTATGAGTCCGCTGCCTGTAATTGGCGTTCCAATAAAATCGAGAAATTCTATTGACGGCTGGGATTCCGTGCTTTCAATTCTTCAAATGCCAAGCGGTGTTCCTGTGGCAACCGTGGCTTTAGACGGCGCAGAAAATGCAGGAATTTTAGCGGCGCAAATCATTGGTAGTTCGGACAAAACTGTGCTGGATAAAATTATTCTTTTCAAAGAAGCCTTAAAAACCAAAGTTTATAAAGCTTCTGAGGAACTTAAAAATAAAAAGATTTAAATGATTGTTTTTTAACTAAAAACAATTCAATATTTTAACAATTATACGATTAAACATTTCATGAAGAGCAATCCATTACTAGCTGAATTTAAAACACCTTTTTCCACAGCACCTTTTTCAAAAATTAAAAACGAGCATTTTAAACCTGCATTTATAGAAGGGATTAAACTGGCAAAAGTAACTATTGATGCCATCACAAATAACAATGAGACACCCACTTTTGAAAATACATTAGCGGCTTTAGAATTTGGCGGCGAAAAACTGGACAGAATTTCTAGTATTTTTTTCAATCTAAACTCCGCCGAAACCAGTGAAGAAATTCAAAAAATTGCACAAGAAATATCGCCAATACTTTCGGAATTCTCCAATGATGTAAAACTAAATGAGCCATTGTTTAAAAGGGTCAAACAAATTTATGAGGACAAATATTCGCTTAATTTAACCACAGAGCAAGCTACTTTATTAACCAATTCCTATAAAAGCTTTGTTAGAAACGGAGCCAATCTAAGCGAAAAGGATAAAACAGAACTTCGAAAAATTGACATGGAACTTTCCAAATTAAAATTGACTTTTGGAGAGCATGTCTTGGCCGAAACAAATGATTTTGAACTTCACTTGACCGATGAAAATGATTTAAAAGGATTGCCCGAAAACACTATTGAAGCTGCGCAATTGGCAGCAAAAGAAAAAAATATGGAAGGCTATATTTTTACACTTGATTATCCGAGCTATATTCCATTTATGACTTATGCGGATAATAGAAATCTGAGAAAAAAAATGGCCATCGCCTTTGGCGCAAAAGCATTCAAAAACAATGAAAATGACAATCAGCAAACTTTATTAAATATCGTTCAACTTCGGCATAAAAGAGCTAGTTTATTGGGTTATAAAACACATGCACACTTTGTTTTAGAAGAACGAATGGCCGAAAATCCCAAAATCGTCAACGACTTTTTAGAAGATTTGCTCGTAAAAGCAAAACCAGCAGCGGAGGAAGAATTTAAAAAACTGTCCGATTTTGCGAAAAAAGACGGTATTAAAAAACTTCAAAAATGGGATAGTGCCTATTATTCTGAAAAATTAAAAAAAGAATTATTTGATTTGGAAGAGGAACAATTAAAACCCTATTTCAAATTGCAAAATGTTATTGAAGGTGTTTTTGAAGTTGCCAACAAATTATACGATTTGGTGTTTGAAGAAATTCACACGATTGATAAATACCATGAAGATGTAAAAACCTTTAAAGTAACAGATCCTTCGGGCAATTTTATCGCCATATTGTATGCCGATTTTTTCCCAAGAAAAGGAAAACGGGATGGTGCCTGGATGACTTCATTTAAAGGTCAATGGATAAAAGGCGGCGAAAACTCAAGACCGCACATTTCAATTGTATGTAATTTTACCAAACCCACCAAAACGAAGCCTTCCTTATTGACTTTTAATGAAGTGACCACATTATTTCATGAATTTGGACATGCATTGCACGGAATGTTGGCAAACACTACCTATCCAAGTTTATCTGGCACAAACGTTTTCTGGGATTTTGTAGAACTTCCTAGCCAATTGTTAGAAAACTGGTGCTATGAAAAAGAAGCCTTGAACTTATTTGCGAAGCACTTTGAAACCAATGAGCCAATTCCGATGGAATTGATTGATAAAATTAAAAAATCATCTAATTTTTTAGAAGGAATGCAAACTTTACGCCAGCTGAGTTTGGGAATGTTGGATATGAATTATCATGCGAATGATCCTTCAAACATAAAAAATATAAAGGAATTTGAAACTTTGTCTTTTAAAAACACCCAATTATTTCCAGATATCAAAGAAAATTGTATGAGCACTTCTTTTTCACATATTTTTCAGGGCGGTTACTCATCCGGCTATTACTCCTACAAATGGGCTGAAGTTTTAGATGCAGATGCTTTTGCCCTATTTTTAGAAAATGGAATTTTTGACAAATCCACAGCGCAAAAATTCAAAGAAAATGTCCTTTCAAAAGGTGGTACCGACAAACCTATGACCTTGTATGTTAATTTTAGAGGCAAAAAACCAAATAATAGGGCATTATTAAAAAGAGCCGGATTGCTGAAATAAACAGACAAAATAATACAAATAAAGAGAGCGCATTTTAATAAAAATGCGCTCTCTGTTTTTTAATATTCCTTAAAAGAAGCAGCCGTAACCAACATCTTGAGAAATTGTCGTCCCCACAACGGTAGTATAATCAAGAGTATATTAGATGTTACGACTGCTATTTCTTTATTTCCTTTTCATTTTTATTCTTTTGAATTGCAAAGTTATTGAAAAAAACTGTGGCAATTTATTTCTTTTTCTCTTGATTTACTTATATCTATTTCATTTTTAAGATAATAAACTCAGTCCTTCTGTTTAACTGATGTTCTTCTTCGGTACAAGGTACGCCATTTTTACATTTATTTACCAATTGGCTTTCTCCAAATCCTTCATACTTCGGAATTCTCTTGGCATCTATCCCTTTTGAGATGATGTAATTATAGGTGGATTTTGCCCTTCTGTTAGACAGTCTTATGTTGTAATTATCATCTGCCCTACTATCGGTATGCGATTCCAACCTAATTTCCATTCCAGGATATTTGTTCATTAAATCCACAACTTTGTTTAACTCTAACGCTGCATCAGGTCGAATATTGGATTTGTC
>JAQVGD010000128.1 GCA_028696945.1 Lutibacter sp. | reverse complement strand
GCAATAAAAATGAAAAACCTTTTATATATCACAGCAATAAGTTTAAGTTTATGGTCGTGTGGAAGTAGTGGAGGAGGAGATGATCCAGTACCGGTAAACAACGCGCCTAGCACACCGAGTTTGGTTTCGCCAGCCGATAATTTATTATGTATAGACAATCCCGTTACTTGTCAGTGGAATGCTTCCTTTGACTCAGATGGCGATGTGATAACATATCAAATAGAAGTGGCAAGGAATAGCGCGTTTACATTGGATAAACAAACGTTCAATAGTCAGTCCACAACCCAATCGGTGGCTTTGGAAGAAGATGTTGCCTATTATTGGAGGGTAAAAGCAACAGATGGAGAAGCCAGCAGTGCTTATTCTTCCGTCTTTAAGTTTTATACTTATGGCATTGGCGTTACTAACCACCTTCCGTTTTCGCCAGAACTTGTGAGTCCGGAATTAAATTCGGTACAAACTGGAGCGACAGTAAATTTACAATGGACAGCAAACGATGTGGATACTTCAGATTCTTTAACTTATGATGTGTATTTTGGAACTACTGAACTGCCAACGAATGTCATTTCTGCAAATCAGAGCGCTTCAATCTTAAATAAAACGGTTTCTGCTTCAACCACCTATTACTGGAAAGTAGTGGTAAAAGATAATCAGGGCGGACAAACAATAGGTCAAGTTTGGAGTTTTACGACGGATTAGTATTTCCCATCCCCAGCCCTTTCCATCCCGAAAGCTATCGGGAGAAAGGGAGTTTGATTTGAGATTACAATAATATTTACAAAAAGAAATTTTTAATTTTTAACTTTCTAAAATTTTCCCATCCCAAGAAAGGTTTTGGAATTCCAAATCTGTAAACTAAAAAATTCAATAGAGAAACAATTACTATAATCTACTCACGGTTTATTCTTTTAATTATGAATTTAGATGAGCAATATTCATAATAATCCATCAAGATCAAAAGGGATATCATCATCTGGATTGTGGGTATCATAGTCAATTCCAGGCGGATTGAACAAGCCCCAGCGATCTATTTCATAATTCCATTGGTCAAATGTTTTTACCCATTCGGCAAACAAAATCCTAAATTCTTCAATTTCATTTCTTAGCAATTGTAAGTAATCGGTATTTTTATAACCGCACATATTTAAGCCTGTGCAAAAAGTCGAAATTTCCCGTGCTGCTTTACGGATAATTGTGGCGTTTTCCATTTTCAAATCATAAATTTCGACTGCTTCAGCACCTGAAATCTTTGCAGGAATAATGGTGGCGTTTTCTCTAATATATTGGGCATAATTTTCTAACATTTCACCTTCTGCTTCACTCAGGTCTTCAATATCGTGTTTCGATACGCTCTCACTTATTTTAAGGCTAATTTCCATAATTTCCTGTGCTTTTTTGAAAATTGGCATTTTCTCTAAACGATTATATGAATTTTCTTCTTCCATAGGTTTTAATTTTATCCGATAAATTTATAAAATATTGGCTAAATGCAATACATAAAAATCTTTAGTCTTGCTTTGGGATAGTTATTTTGGAGGTTTGGCAGGATTTTCCGGAAAAAATTTCCGAAAATTTCCAAATTGAAAATTTGTAGTATCATAAAGAGTTTTTAATAGCCGTAAACAAAAAAAATCCCACAATTTCTTGTAGGATTTACTTTGGTGGGCAATGAGGGGTTCGAACCCCCGACCCCCTCGGTGTAAACGAGGTGCTCTGAACCAGCTGAGCTAATTGCCCTAAGCGGATGCAAATATAGAACTAGATTTTGTTTTATACAAAGCTTTTCTCTAAAATTTAAACTATTTTATTTGTGATTTCCTAACTGAATGCTAATCAATACAATATAAACAAATCAATATTTCATAAGTTTGGCTCTACTACATTGAAAATTACGACGTTTATAAACCTTTTATACCAATTGTATTTTAAAATGACGTAGGATACAAAATTTATCACGATATCCCTTAAAAATAGAAAATTATACAGTCCCTCCCTACCCATTAGGGAAAGTAAAAATATGTCTTAAATTTAAAGTATGTTGGCATTATACAACCTCTGCAACCACAAAAGTGCTTCCGCCAACGTAAATTAAATCATTTATTGAAGCACTTTTCAATGCTGTTTTATAAGCGGTTTCGACAGAATTATAGGCTTTTCCCATCAATTGAAATTTGGCGCAATGCTGTTGAAGTTCCACCTCATTTAATCCTCGTGGAATATTTGGTTTGCAGAAATAATAAATAGCATTTTTGGGAAATAAAGGTAGTATTAAAGTTAGATCTTTATCGTTTACTACTCCTAAAATTATATGAAGACGATTAAATTTTTCTTCCTGAAGTTGCTTGAGCACATAACGCAATCCTTCTGCATTATGGGCGGTGTCGCAAATAACTTTCGGATGTTCATTTAATACTTGCCATCTACCCAAAAGTCCCGTGTTTTTTACCACTTTTAGCAGTCCGTTTTTAACATTTCTTTCTGAAATAACAAAACCCTTCGTTTTTAAAACTTCTATGGTTTGCTGCACTGTTTTAATGTTGTGGATTTGGTAAGATCCTTTTAAATCTGATATATATTTAATATTCTCATTGTTTGAAGCCAAAAACAGCGGTGCAGATTTTTCTTTTGCAATTTTCTCAAAAATCGGAAACACTTCCCTTTGATATTCTCCAACAACCACAGGAACATTATTTTTGATGATTCCTGCTTTTTCAAAAGCAATTTCTGGCAAAGTTTCCCCTAGAAACTGTGTATGGTCGTAACCAATATTTGTAATTACGGAAACTTCTGGCGTAATAATGTTTGTTGAATCCAACCTTCCTCCTAACCCAACTTCAATCACTGCAACATCCACCTCGTGCTTTGAAAAACAATCAAATGCCAAACCAACGGTCATTTCAAAAAATGAAAGATTATTTGATTCAAAAAAAGATTTGTTGTTTTTTATAAAATTTACGACCTCAATTTTTTTGATAAGTTTTCCATTGATTTTAACGCGCTCCCTAAAATCCTTTAAATGCGGCGAAGTATATAAACCAACTCTATAACCCGATTCCTGCAAAATAGAGGCCAGCATATGGCTTGTGGACCCTTTTCCGTTAGTTCCAGCCACGTGAATAGTTTTAAAAGTTGATTCAGGAAAATTAAGATGTTTGGAAAGGGCAATACTGTTGGTTAAATCTTTTCTAAAAGCTGCATTTCCCTGCCTTTGGTACATTGGCAATTGCGAAAACAGCCAATTTAGGGTGTTTTTATAGTCCATTAAAATTTATTGAGATAAGGAAAATCTGTACTTTATAACCCCTATTTGTTTGGAAGGCGCATTTGAATCGGGTTGCCAAGTGGTTTTTAAAGCGGCTTCTTTTGCTTGTGACAGTAAACATGCGGCCGTATTGGTTGATCCTTTTATTCCTGGAGTTGCGTTAATCACTTTTCCAGAAACGTTTACTTCAATACTTACCACGACCAAACCCTCTTCATCACAAATATAGTTTGGTTTTGGTCTGCTAATTGGTTTTCTGTTTCCCAATTGGTAATCTCCTCCACCGCCGCCACCTGCGCCATTTCCATAGTAGCCATTTGCATTAGGATCACCTGTTATTTTACCTTTGTCTCCCACAGAATTGTCATTTCCTTGTCCGCCGGTTGCTGTTCCGTTAGAATTGCTCACACCACCAATTAAAGCGTCTAATTTCTTTCTTTTTTCAAGTTCTTCCGCCTGCTGTTTTGCAATAGCATCACGTTGTATTCTTTCTTTCCTAGCAATTTCATCGGCTTTCTTTTTTGCTTCCAGTTGTTTTTTAATAACAATGGCGTCTTCTGTATCTTGGGTCAGCACTTCTTCAGCAATTTTTGGTGCAGCCTGTGTTACTTGCTCTTTAACTGCTTCTTGCTGTTCTTGCACTGCTTCTTGGGCAGCTGGTTGCAATGCTTCTGTAGGCTGAATATTACCTTGTCCTACTTCAGAAGTTCCAAAATTTAAGGCAATACCAAATTCTTCAGGAGGATCTAGATAGGTCATTCCGAAGAAAAAAAGTGCCACCACTACCAAGCTCATTACTAGGCTTGTTAATGCTGCTGACTTTTGTTTATGATTGGTATCTAAAAAATTTGACATGTTTTTTATTTTGGGCGAACAGCCAATATTACTTTATAGCGATTTCTGTTTGCAATATCCATCACTTTTACAGCTTTTTCAATAGGAACGCCTTCTTCAGCTCTTAAAACTATGGTTGGTTCCTCCTTTCCTGCTAATAATGCAAGCAAATCTTGTTCCAAGATTTCCTCATCAACCAATTTATTGTCAATATAAAAAGCCAAATCCTTTGTTATGGTTACTGACGTAGCTTTTTTATTTTCGGTAATACCACTTGCTTTTGGCAACAAAATATCCAATGCGCTGGTGGTGACCAATGTTGAAGTAATCATAAAAAATATAAGCAACAAAAAAACAATATCGGTCATGGACGACATACTAAATTCCGAACTTATTTTATTTCTGCCTCTTATATCCATAGGTAAAATCTTATTGAAAAAAAATTAAATATTAAATATCAGCTATTAAAAGTTAAAGTTGAAAGTTTTACATTTTCCCCTTTCTACTTTTAATTTTTAACTATTAATTATTAATTGTCTTAAATCGGTTCATTTAACAAATCTAAAAACTCTACTGAATGCGCTTCCATTTCATACACCACTTTATTGGTTCTAACCACCAGATGGTTGTATTGGATATAGGCTATAATACCAACAATTAAACCTGCCACAGTGGTTGTCATAGCTGTATATAATCCATCCGAGAGCATTTTAATATCAATTTGTCCGCCAGCATTAGCTATTTGGTGAATGGCAATAATCATTCCTATCACTGTTCCTAGAAACCCAAGCATTGGTGCTGCGCCAGCGATGGTTGCCAAAACGCTTACATTTTTTTCGAGTTTATAAATTTCCAAACGCCCAGCATTTTCAATAGCGGTATTAATATCGGCTAAAGGTTTTCCTATTCGGGAAATCCCCTTTTCAATCAACCGTGATGCTGGTGAATTTGCCTGGGCACATAAAACCTTTGCTGAATCCAGTTTTCCATGCGAGACATAATCCCTTATTTGGTTCATAAAATTACTGTCGGTTTTTGAAGCTGCTTTTATGGCAAAATAACGTTCAAAATATATATATAATGCAACAGTTAACAAAACCAAAAGTATGGCAATAATAATTTGGCCTCCCAAACCACCATCCATAATAAGATTATAAACCGAAAGCGATTTTTCTTGAGGAACAGTCTCTTGTAAAATTTCAGCTGGATCTTGTATCATAATTAAAACGTTGAATTGTTTTTTAGTTTTGTTTTCATTAAACGAAAATAAAAATTTAAAATTGTATTTATATTTTTATAAAAACCCAGAAATCAATATAGTGTCTCTATTCCTTAAAATCTAAGATTCCGTATTAACATAAAAGCAATTGCCCCAGCAACAAAACCAACTGCTGCCAACCAAGTTATCTTTTTAAGGTACCACATAAAATTAATTTTTTCCATTCCCATAGCTACAACGCCAGCAGCAGAGCCTATAATTAACATACTTCCTCCTGTCCCTGCGGAATATGCCACAAAATGCCATAAATGATCATCAATTGGTGCCTGGAACATTCCCATACTGGCTGCAACTAAAGGAACATTATCTATGACTGCCGAGGCCACACCTAATGACATAACTACAGTATCTATATGCACAACTTCTTTTAAGGCTTCAGCGCCGATAAATAAAATCCCTAAAGATTCTAAAGCGGCTACTGCCATTAATATTCCAAAGAAAAAGAGTACACTTGGCATTTCAATTCTTGTCAAAGATTTGTGTACTGGACTGTGATAGCCTTCAACATCAGCATCTTCACTTACTGAAACACTTGACAGTGTAAATTGAAATCTACTGTATATTTCAGCAAAAATACCCACAACTGACAATGAAAGCATCATCCCAACATAAGGAGGCAAATGGGTAATCGTTTTAAATATCGGTACAAAAATAATAGATCCCAAACCTAAGTATAACATTCTTGCGCCATATTTATTCTTGCTGTCTTCCATGCTATTTTGTGCGCTATCGTCAATATTTCCTTGAAAAGGCTTCATAAATGATGCAATATATACTGGAACCACCATACATATTAGCGATGGAATAATCAAATATTCCATCAATTTTGCTGATGTTACTTTTTTAGCAATCCAAAGCATGGTTGTTGTAACGTCACCAATTGGAGACCAAGCACCGCCAGCATTTGCAGCAATAATTATTAAACTTGCAAACCACAAACGCGTATTTTTATCTTGTATTATTTTTTGAAGAATGGTAATTAATACAATGGTGGCTGTTAAGTTATCTATAATTGAAGAAAGAATAAATGCCAAAAACGCAAAAATCCACAACAACCTTTTCTTGCTTTTTGTTTTAACAAAATTTTTGATGGTTGCAAAACCGTTAAAATAATCAATAATTTCAACAATGGTCATAGCACCCAATAAGAAAAATAAGATTTCAGAGGTTTTACCTAAATGGTGAAGCAGTGTTTCTTCCAATAACTGACGTCTTTCAACCAATGAAAAATTCGCAAATCCTTCAATCAATTTATGACCAACAGAGTCGAACCAATTTGGAAATGTATCAATTCCAAAAGCCACCACAGCCCATAGAACTCCCATCATCGCCAATGCGGGAATAAGCTTGTCCACTTTTAAATTATGTTCTAGGGCAATTGCCAAATATCCTACAATGAAAATTACTATAATAATTGTTTCCATGTTTTATTTAAAGTTTAGATTAATTGTTTTAAAGCGATTTCAAAAGCGGTTTTACAGATCTGTTTTTTGTCTGAATTTTTTTTATGTGTTTTTTCCAATGCCTTTTTTATGGTGTTTGAAATGTCACCAAAAATAACGGCATCTTTCATAGGCAATTCCACCCTAGATTCCATTAAAAAGGCGAAAACTCTTGCAATTCCACAATTTGAAATAAAATCGGGAAGTAAACTCACTTGTTTATCAGTAAATTCCATAATAGGTCCGAAGAAAATTTCCTCATCGGCAAAAGGAACATTTGCGCCAGGAGAAATAACTTCCAATCCCGATGCGATCATTTTTGTAACTTGCTCTTGAGTAACTAAACGAGACGCAGCTGCAGGAATAAATATTTCTGCAGGCAAGGACCAAATTTTTTTGTTAATTTCATCAAAAGGAATCATGTTTTTGGCAGCCAACTGATTTCCGTCTTTTTCTAAAAATAAAGTTCTCATTTCCTCCAAGGTAAATCCAGTCTCATTAATCAATCCCCCGTTTCTGTCGATAATCCCCACCACTTTAGCACCCAATTGCGTCAAATGATAAGCTGATGCGGAACCAACATTTCCAAATCCTTGCACAATGGCACGTTTTCCTTTAATGGAATCGCCATAAATATTGTAATAATGTTTAACGGCTTCGGCAACGCCATATCCTGTTAACATATCGGCAACTGTAATTTTTTTGGATAAATCGGGAGAGAAATTGGCATCTTCAATCACTTTTATAACGCCAAAACGCAATTGACCAATTCTGTTGATTTTTTCTGCTTCCGTTGGTTTAAAATGTCCATTAAAAACACCTTCCTGCGGATGCCATACGCCACAATCTTCAGTCATTGGAATCACTTCGTGAATTTCATCCACGTTTAAATCGCCTCCAGTGCCGTAATAATGTTTTAGTAAGGGCGTAACGGCTTTATACCATCGTCTTAAAACTTCTTCTTTTCTTGGATTATTTGGGTCAAAGTTGATGCCCGATTTTGCGCCTCCAATTGCTGGACCTGAAACGGTAAATTTTACTTCCATAGTTTTGGCCAACGAAAGCACTTCATTCATATCTAATCCTTTGCGCATTCTCGTTCCTCCGCCAGCAGCACCACCTCTTAAAGAATTGATAACCGTCCAGCCTTCAGCTTCAGTTTCTTGGTCTTTCCAATGAAAAACGATTTCGGGTTGCTTTTCTTCGTACCTTTTTAATAATTTTTTCATTCTGATTTTTACTAATTATGACTTAGATTTATTCCTTATTCTAACAAAATTTACCGCTTGTTCAAAATATAATTCCTTCCAAAGGAGGTCACATTTGTGTCATAATTTAGTTGTTTGGCATTATTAATAAAAGTTTATTAAATGCAACAAATATAATAAAAACTTAGTCACTAATGGTAAAGATTTTTATGAACAATTGTCTTTCTTTCCCTAAATAATACAAACATATCATCCCCTTGATTTTCAGAGTATAACCTTGTTAAAAAGATTATTAATAAAACATGTTAAGGTATATTTTACCTATTTTGAATCAATTTTATTTATTTATTAAAAATACCAACTTCTTCAAAATGTAATTTTCTCAATTTTTATCAAATGAATAAAATTTAACTTAAAAAAGGATTATATTTGAACAAAAAATAAATTTTTTATAAAACCCTTACTAATTATGGATTTTAATTTAACCGAAGAACAAATAATGATACGCGATGCCGCTCGCGTCTTCGCTCAAACTGAGCTTTTACCAGGCGTTATTGAACGCGATGAAAAACAACAATTTCCTGCGGAACAAATAAAAAAAATGGGGGAACTTGGATTTTTGGGAATGATGGTTGATCCAATTTATGGTGGTAGCGGTTTAGATACGATTTCTTATGTTTTGGCCATGGAAGAAATTTCAAAGATTGATGCTTCGGCTTCAGTGGTCATGTCCGTAAATAATTCTTTGGTTTGCTGGGGATTGGAAACTTACGGCACGGAAGAACAAAAACAAAAATATTTGGTTCCGCTTGCAAAAGGGGAAATTATTGGTGCTTTTTGTTTAAGTGAACCTGAGGCTGGTTCTGACGCTACTTCACAGCGCACTACCGCAATAGATAAAGGAGATTATTACTTGTTAAACGGAACGAAAAACTGGATTACCAACGGAAACAGTGCAAGTGTTTATATTGTAATTGCCCAAACAGATGTTGCAAAAGGACATAAGGGAATCAATGCTTTAATTGTTGAAAAAGGAATGGCAGGTTTTACTGTTGGAAATAAAGAAAATAAATTGGGAATTCGAGGATCTGATACACATTCTTTAATGTTTACCGATGTAAAAGTACCTAAAGAAAATAGAATTAGCGAGGATGGATTCGGATTTAAATTTGCCATGAAAACCCTTGCTGGCGGACGAATTGGAATTGCCGCCCAAGCTTTGGGAATTGCTTCAGGAGCTTATGAATTGGCGTTAAAATATTCTAAAGAACGCAAGGCGTTTGGAAAAGAAATTAGCCAACACCAAGCCATTGCATTTAAATTGGCTGATATGGCAACTTCTATTGAAGCTGCAAGACATTTATGTATGAAGGCTGCATGGGAAAAAGACCAATCCTTAAATTATGATTTAAGCGGCGCCATGGCAAAATTATATGCCGCGGAGACTGCAATGAACGTAACTGTTGAAGCAGTCCAAATTCACGGAGGTTATGGTTTTGTAAAAGAATATCATGTGGAACGCTTAATGCGTGACGCCAAGATTACCCAAATTTATGAGGGAACTTCTGAAATCCAGAAAATAGTAATTTCAAGAGCTGTATTGAGTTAATCCTATCCCCAGCTCTTACCTCGGCAGGTAAACTTTCCGTCCCGATAGCTCCTAAAATCCGCATGTCTATGTTATAGTGTGTCATTTTTAAGAATTTGAGAATGGAAATACTCCTGTTCCTTGTTTTCGAGATATTGTTGAACTGCTTTCTATTTTTGATATGG
>JAQVGD010000127.1 GCA_028696945.1 Lutibacter sp. | reverse complement strand
TTTTTTTTATAATTTTTTCTTGCTTTTAATCATAGAATACACAGTTTGATTTAATAATGAATAATTAATGATGAATAATTGAAAATTTAGAATAGATATCAATAATTTTTTTAGCGCACCTTGCGGTTTTATCTTTGCGTACTTTGCGTTTAAAAATTAAAAATCCAAAATTTATAATTATACTATAAAACAAAAAAGATCTATATATGAAATTGACAATAGCACTTTTAGCCGGCGACGGAATTGGCCCGGAAGTAATTGCGCAAGCCGTAAAAGTTTGTGATGCAGTTGCGGTTAAATTTAACCATGAAATAACTTGGAAACCTGCACTTACAGGTGCTGCGGCCATTGATGCCGTTGGCGATCCGTATCCCGATGAAACCCATGAAATCTGCCTAAATGCCGATGCAGTTCTTTTTGGCGCCATCGGACATCCGAAATACGATAACGATCCTTCCGCAAAAGTACGTCCAGAACAAGGTTTGCTTAAAATGCGCAAAAAATTGGGATTGTTCGCCAATATTCGTCCAACTTTTACTTTCCCTTCATTAATTGATAACTCTCCTTTAAAAAGAGAACGCATCGAAGCCACCGATTTGGTTTTTTTACGTGAATTGACTGGTGGCATTTATTTTGGAGAAAAGGGAAGAAAAGACGGCGGGGAAACAGCTTATGACACTTGTACTTACACCAGAGAAGAAGTCATTCGTCTGGCAAAAAAAGGCTTCGAATTGGCGATGACACGCACAAAAAAATTGTGTTGTGTGGACAAGGCAAATGTGATGGAAACTTCGAGATTGTGGAGAGAAACCGTACAGGCCATGGAAAAAGATTATCCGGAAGTGACTGTTTCTTATGAGTTTGTTGATGCGGTTGCCATGCGTTTGGTGCAATGGCCAAATTCTTATGACGTGTTGATCACAGAAAATTTATTCGGAGATATTTTAACTGATGAAGCCTCGGTAATTTCTGGCTCTATGGGCTTGATGCCATCGGCTTCCGTAGGAGAAAAAAACGCCTTGTATGAACCAATTCACGGTTCTTATCCGCAGGCTGCAGGAAAAGATATTGCAAATCCGCTAGCCACCGTTTTATCTGCCGCCATGATGTTTGAAGATACTTTCAAACTAAAAGAAGAAGCGAAAGCGATTAGAAATGTAGTAAATAAATCTTTGGAGCAGGGAATTGTGACGGAAGATTTATCAGGAAAAAACAAAGCTTATAAAACAAGCGAAGTAGGGAATTGGTTGGTAAAGAATTTGTAAGGAATTTTGTAAAATCCCATTCTGCGTGAGATAAATATTTTTTATGAATATTTATCGGACAACAATGATTTTAATAATTAATGGCTCTAGTTTAATTGAGCGTTGCTATTTAATTTCAAATCCATATTTCGGAAGTTTAAAGTTGGTTCGAACGTAGAAAATTCAATTATTCCCTTTAGGGTTAGGGTAAAAATAATTGAATTTTCGGCCCTTTGCTCTTTTCCCTCCCGATAGTAGTTATCGGGACTAAAGCTGTGCCTGCTTGCCAGCAGGGATGCCAAAGTGCCGAAAATTAGATATTTTAATCATAATAGCCGTTTAAACTAGAGCCTAATTAATAATTTTTATTTTTCTAATGAAACACCTCTTAATCGAAGTGAATTTGCAATCACGGAAACAGAGCTAAAACTCATGGCCAAAGCGGCGATTATGGGCGATAATAACAAACCGAATACGGGAAATAAGACGCCTGCGGCAATAGGTACACCCAACACATTGTATATAAAAGAGAAAAATAAGTTTTGCTTGATATTTTTCATTACAGCGTGACTTAAATTTTTTGCTTTTACAATGCCCTGTAAATCGCCTTTAACCAAGGTCATTGCAGCACTTTCAATGGCAACGTCTGTCCCTGTTCCCATAGCAATGCCAACATTTGATTGGGCAAGCGCGGGTGCATCATTAATTCCATCGCCAGCCATGGCAACTATTTTTCCTTCTGATTGCAAATTTTTAATAAATTTTAATTTGTCTTCAGGCAAAAAACCTGCTTTAAACCTAGTTAAATGCAATTCGTCGGCAACTGCTTTAGCCGTATTTTCATTGTCGCCGGTTAACATAATCACTTCAACACCTTGCTTCATTAACGTTTTAATGGCTTTGGCGCTTGTTAACTTAATGGCATCAGTGATACTCACATAACCCAAAGCTTTTTGATCGACAGCAATATAGGAAACTGTTTTTCCCAATTTTTGTTCGGCTAAAATTTGAGCATCTAAATCTTTTGAAACCGATGCCTTAATTTTTTCCATCAATTTTTTATTGCCCAAAGCCACTTTGTTTTTGCCAACAGTTCCGGTAACACCCATTCCAGTTACTGCCTCAAAATCATCAACTTTAATCAATTTCGATTTATTTTCTTTGGCATAATTCACAACGGCTTGCGCCAATGGATGTTCACTATACTGATTTAAGGAAGCAATTTGCTGCAATAAATCTTTTGAATCTCCTTCTAAAGCAACCACTTTTTCAACTGAAGGTTTCCCTTCGGTCAGCGTTCCTGTTTTATCGGTAATTAAAACATTTACTTTATTCATGGTTTCAAGTGCTTCGGCATTTTTAATTAGAATACCGTTTTGTGCTCCTTTACCAACACCAACCATTACCGACATAGGCGTAGCCAATCCCAATGCGCACGGACAGGCAATAATCAATACCGCAACGGCATTTACAAAAGCATAAACCATGGCGTTCTTTTCTGGACCGAAATAAGCCCAAACTATAAATGTTATGATGGAAACTACAACAACAATTGGCACAAAATATTTTGAGATGGTATCTGCCAATCTTTGAATGGGTGCTCTGGACCGACTCGCATCGCTTACCATTTTAATAATTTGGGATAACAAGGTTTCTGAGCCCACACGTTCCGCTTTCATTACAAACGATTTGGTTCCATTGATGGTTCCCGAATTTACTTTGTCGTTAACTGTTTTGTCAACAGGAATAGGTTCTCCGGAAATCATGGATTCATCAATGCTGCTGCTTCCTTCAACAATTACACCATCAACAGGAATTCTTTCTCCTGGTTTTACGCGTAATAAATCGTCTTTTTTGATGGAATGAATTGATACAATTTTATCTTCCCCATTCACAACCAAAGTTGCTTCGGAAGGTGCCAATTTTAACAATTCTTTAATGGCACCGCTGGTTTTACTGTGTGCTCGGGCTTCTAACAATTGTCCTAATAAAACCAATGTTAAAATTACGGCCGTTGCTTCAAAATATAGGTCAACACCACCCATGTCACTTTTAAATTCCTGCGGAAAAACATCTGGAAGTAAAAGAGCGACAATGCTAAACAGAAAAGCGGCTCCTGTGCCAATTCCCACCAAGGTAAACATATTCAAATTCCAAGTAATAATCGATTTCCATGCACGTACATAAAACATCCAACAAGTGTAAAAAACAATGGGAAGCGTTAACACAAACTGTGACCAATCCCAATAAATTTGAGGCATTAGTTTAGTTAGCGGATTTGAAGGAAGATGCATGGACATGGAAATAATAAAAACAGGAATTGCAAAAATGAGCGATACCTTCATTTTTTTTAGCAGCTTCAAATAGGTTTTATCCTCTTCACTTTCCTTTGGTTCCATCGGTACCAAATCCATTCCGCAAATTGGGCAAGAACCTGGTTCATCCCTAATTATTTCGGGATGCATCGGACAAGTGTATTGTGTTGCTTGTATTGCTTTTGGCTGTTCAATCAAGTCCATACCACAAACCGGACAATCACCAGCTTTGTTGTATGTTTTTTCGCCTTCGCAGTGCATCGGACAATAAAAAATACCGTTGCCGTCTTCGATTGGTTTTATGGCGATTGGTTTATCAGTTTTTTCGTTGTCGCTATTTGGATCAAAATCAGCAATGGAATAATGTAATCCGGCTTTTAAAAATTCTTGTTGAAGAGTTTCTGTTGTAATATGATGCCCCATTTCAACTTCAGCTTTGCCTTCATCCAAATTTACGGTAGCTTTTAAAACACCTTTAATATTGTTTAAGGTGTCTTCAACATTGGTTCTGCAACCATTGCAGGACATTCCAGTAATTTTATAGGTGTGTTTCATCATAATCTGTTTTATGGTTTAATTCTAATATTTATGATTTTTCGCATTATTTGTACTATTTCATTCATGATGAGCATTATGTCCGAATTTTGCATTATTAAATAAACAGTTATTTATAAGGAAAATAAAATGTGATAAACAATTGATTTATACCACAATAGTCCTTTTTTCTGTATTCTTTCGTTTGGATAATAAGATCTAAAGGAAGGTTTCATTGTAAAATCTATTAATACTTCCTGCAATTGCAGGAAGTATGATTTTAGTTCTTACTTTTTTCCATTTCTGATTGATGTTCCTTCATCTTTTTCTTCATCATTTCCATCATCTCAGGATTTTGATTCATCATCATAATCATCCTATCTATCATCTTTTCCATCATTTCAGGATTTTCTTTCATTTTATTGTGCATTTTCTCCATCATTGCTTCTTTTTCTGCTGGATCATCCATCATTTTTTTTCTCATTTTTTCCTGCATCTTTTTTTGCATCTCAGGATTATTTTCCATTTTTTCCTGCATCATTTTTTCCATTTTTTCCTTCATCTCTGGATTTTCCTTCATCATTTCTATCATTTTACCTTCCTGCATCATTTTTATATGATCTTCCATCATCATCATACGGGCATTTTTATCGCTATTCGCAATTTCCAAAAATTCTGTGAATTTAACAGGGTCTGAAATTACGTTTTGATAAAGTTCCTTGCGATTTTCATCATTTTGTAAGGTCTTGGTGGCATTAAAAGTTGATTTGCAACTTACTGTTAATAAGAGTGTTGCGATTACCAAAAAAATTAATAAGTTTTTCATTATAAAATTATTTAAAGTTAATATTCATTGTGTTTTTAAAATCTGGCAGAAAGGCCTAAGCCGGCTCCAAAGCGATTGTCATAACTTCCCATGAATGAAAAGTTTTTTGATATTATATATTTCATTCCGGCATTCCAGGTTACCTCTTTTTTAAAGTTATCTCCCTGTGGCAAATCATCTGCCCACCCTAAATCGGCCTGATATTCATATCTTCCAAAGATGACAGTTCTGGGAAAAATAGTTATGGCCCGGCTCAAACCTATTTGCGGACGTAGTTTACTGTCGACCCGCACATCTAAATTAAACATAAAAGGAGTAAAATATCGAATTCCGGCAATTGCTGTTGTAGTGATCTCATCCATACTATCCTCAATTTCATTTTCCATATTTGCCCCACCAAATACCCGAAACCAATCATTTAAATAATATTCATAAGAAAACTCGGCTTCAATATTTTCATTCCAGCCATATTCAGCAGAAAGATTAAATTGATTTCTGATATTGGAAGAAACCAGATTCAGGCCAGCCAAGTGAGAAGCAACATCTGCCATTCCCCAAGTATAAAATTGATTGGTTTCATGAATTAAATTTGACACAGGATATTCTTTTAACCTTGAATCTCTTGGAGTATCATAACTCATAACCCGAGCCATTCCACCCATCATATGATATAAAATATGGCAATGAAAGAACCAGTCGCCATACTCATTCCCGTAAAATTCGATGGTTATTTCCTGCATTGGCGGAACATTTACCGTGTGCTTCAACGGAGAATATTCTCCGTTTTTATTAATCACCCTAAAAAAGTGTCCATGAAGGTGCATTGGATGGTGCATCATGGTAAGATTATTTAAAGTAATTCTGGTAACCTGGTTTCCTTTGATCTTGATCTTATCGGTTTCAGATAAGGGAATCCCGTTTAAACTCCAAATATATCTGGACATATTCCCAGTGAGATTTAACAGGATTTCATTTACTGGAATGTCTTCACCATAGGTGGTCTTTTCTGGGGATCTTAAATAATCATAATTGTATTCAGAAAAAAGCTCCATCCCCTGCATTCCGTCGTCTTTTTTAGTTGTATGCTTTTCATCTGAAGAAATCGAATCAGGCTTCATTTTCATAACCATTTTTGAATGATCCATCTCTTTCGTTTTCGTGGAATCAATTGGTATTCCCTTTTTAGGGACTTCCGGGCTTTGGGCCATTTCGGAATGATTCATACCTTCCATCTTCATTCCCCATTTCTCTTTCATTTTATAGGGTTCATCTTTTTTGGGATTGGATTTTAATGCTGGTGCACCCATTTTCATATCCATTTTTGCCATTTTCTGCATCATGGCTATTTTATCGGGCTTCGGAATGTTTTGGGCAGGCAAAATTTTACCTTTTCCGAGAAAAGCAGAAGCAGAACCTGAACCATCTTGAGCCGTAATCTTAAATTCTATTTTACCTTCTTGTGGAATTGTTACAATAAAATCATAAGTTTCTGCAATGCCAATAAATGTTTTATTCTTTTTAACTGGTACTACATCTTTTCCATCTGCTGAAATCAGCGTAGGAGTTTCCCCTCCAAAAGTCATCCAAAAAGAAGTGGAAGCTCCACCATCTATAATTCGCAATCTTACTTTTTCTCCCGGCTTAAAATCAGGATATTCAATTGTTTCTTCGCCATTAATTAAAAAAGCAGGGTAGTAAATATCCGCAATATCGGCACCTTCCATTCGCTGTCTCCAAAAATCGATTTGAGCTCCCAAAGCTCCCCGGGCGATAACCTGATTTAATGGCGTAGCGGTTCCTTTTTTAATATTATACCACTCTGTACCTCGTTTTAAAAACCGAAGGACATCCATCGGTTTTTCGTTTGTCCAATCAGATAACATCAACACCAATTCCTTGTCGTACTTCATCGTTTTTTCTTTCGGCTGAATTACAATTGAACCAAACACTCCGCTTTGTTCCTGAAGCATGGTATGGGAATGGTACCAATACGTCCCATTTTGTTTAATGGCAAATTCATATTTAAGCGTTTTTCCAGGCGCTATGGGTGGGGTGGAAAGATAAGGCACACCATCATAAAAATTGGGTAATAACATTCCATGCCAATGAATGGAAGTTTCCACATCCATATTGTTTTTTACGTGAATTACAGCATATTCGCCTTCGGTAAAATCTAACGTTGGACCAGGGATACTTCCGTTAATGGTCATTCCCATCACATCTTTGCCAGCTTTGTTTACCATTTCTTCGTTAATTTCCAACGTGTATTCATGAACCGGCAGATTGTCAATATTTCCTTCTATAGACTGTTCCGTTTGAGCTTTTAAGCTGACATTTAAAACCAAAAAGAATATAAAATAAAGGAGCGCTTTTTTAATCATAAAATTATTTAAAGTTAATATTCATTTGAAATATTAAAGCCTGCTTGCACACTTACTCTGGTTTCAAATTATTTGAGATAGCTTTTTTGATAAAGAAAATATCTTTGCTAACTTGAATTTTACACTATAAAGCTTCAATTACTTTTTGCAATCTGGCTCTAATCTCATTGGCAATATCTATGAGTTTATCATTTTCTACCGCTTGCATGGATGCGGCAGGATCTACTGCAGAAACTTCCACTTTGCCTGCTTCTTTTTCCTGTACAATTACATTGCAAGGCAACATTGCACCAATTTTATCCTCAGCCAATAAAGCTTTGTAGGCAAAAGGCGGATTGCATGCGCCCAGAATCTTGTAATTATAAAAATCCACATCCAGTTTTTTCTTTAAGGTGGCTTTTATGTCAATTTCTGTTAATATGCCAAAGCCTTCTTCTTTTAATGATTCCGTAACTTTTTGAATGGCTTCATCAAAGGTTACGTTTACGAGTGATTTTGAGAGATAGTAATTCATATTTTTTAATTTTAAATTTTTTGTTTATAATTTTATTATTTAGCCTTTTTCATTTCCATCTTTTTCTCTTTAAGATCCATCCCGCATTTTGTACAAGTGCCTGGTTTGTCACTTTTAATATCGGAATGCATTGGACAAGAATACGTTTTATCCATTTTGTCATGGTTCATTTTAGAGTGATCCATTTTCATTTCCATTTTTTTTAAGTCCATTCCACATTTTGTACAAGAACCTGGTTTGTCACTTTTCATATCGGTATGCATTGGGCAAACATACATTTCAGCCATTTTCATTTCCTCTTTTTTTAAGTCCATATTACATTTCGGACAAGAACCTGGTTTGTCATAAGTTTTTTCGCCTTCACATTGCATCGGACAGGCAAAAGCGATTTTTTCTGTATGTTCAATTTTCATTTTTGCTTTTTCTTGAGCTTTTACGGTTGATACTGTAAATAATCCTACTGACAGTACTGCAATTAAAATTTTTGTTTTCATGTTTTCTGTTTTTAAGTGGTTTTTAATGATTTATTTTTAGTTTTAAAATTATTATTAATTTGCTAACATTTTGTTTACCCAGTCTTCTATGTCCTTTTTATCATTTTCTGAAAGTTTTGCATTTTTATGCATCAATTCATAGGAAGACAAAGGCATTTCACCATCTTTTACCTGACTCAAAATTGACTTAAACTTACTTTTCTGCTTTCTTTCGGAATAGGAACCAAATTTACTAAAATTTAATTCAGTTTTTCCTTCTTTTATGTGACCTTGCATCATCCAACTTATCGGCTGAATCTTGTTGTACCACGGATAAACTGTATTATTGCTGTGGCAATCATAACAGGATGTTTTAAAAATCACTTCTACTTTTTTAGGAACATTGTAAACCATCATTAAATCTGTAGCAGGTACAATATTGCTCTGGTTGCGGTTTGTGGGAATAAACTGAATTCCCACAAAAACCAACAACATAATTAGTAGTATAATTTTTAAAACCTTCATGCATTATTGAATTTCTTCCTGAATTTCACCGCAAGTCATCATTTTGCTGCCAAAATATGGATTTTTAATTTCCTTGGTTTCGCTTAGCCATATTCCACCTTTACCCTCATTGTACATAGGACAAAAGGTTTTATAAAGCTTTCTGTCTGTTCCAACAATAGCTATTAAATCTTCAATATCTTTACTCAGTATCTCAAAATGCTCCCTTTGGTGTTCCATTTTCCCACTGTTTTCAGAAATATGCTCAGCATGTTCTAGTGCATCATCAATAATTTCAGTAACCTCCTGTTTTTGTGTTTCAGTAATGTTAGAATTATCAAATTGAGCAAAAGCATCAAATAAACTTTTACCAGCGGTTGCAGCTGTTTCAGTATTATCTGCCACCAAGGCATTTTTTAATTCTAAATATTTATTCAGGACTGCTGTGGCTTTTGAAGTTTTTTGATCTCCCTCCTTCATTTCATTGTTTTGCATGTCTTGTTGACTCATTTCCATGTTTTCACCACCTGAATGATTCATGGAGTTATTGTTCATTTCCATTTGACCGTCATTTTTTTGATCATCACTTTTTTTGGTGTCTTTACATGAAAATACAGTCAGGATTATTAGCACTATTGCCATTATTCCCAAGATTTCTTTTACTTTTTTCATTTTTAAATTGTTTTTATTTGTTAAAATTTTAAGCGTTAAATAATTGATTAAGGGCGGCTCCAATAACTATTAATGCAATAATTCCCCAAAGTGCCCTTTTTGCCCATATTTCTATTTTTGAGCGAGATCCCGTTCCTGTTTTACAACAATCTTTCATCTGTTTATGATTTATTTTTTGTTGGTACAGATGCAGTTCGCCATTAATCATTCTGCTGTGTATCAAAATTTGTTAGGCTCGTTTCATCTGTTAATTTTTATTTTTTTGTTGGTACAGCTGCTGTTCGCCATTAATCATTCTGCGGTGTATCAAAATTTGTTAGGCTCGTTTCATCTGTTAATTTTTATTTTTTTGTTGGTACA
>JAQVGD010000126.1 GCA_028696945.1 Lutibacter sp. | reverse complement strand
ACTTCAAAAAATAATTTATTTTATTTACATAAAAAATTCATAAAAAGCCCTTTTTAGTTATGTCCTACAAATTATTTTTTAGTTTTTTTATATTCATGGCCATATTCTCTTGCAAAAGTGAACATAAATTTATTATAAATGCCCCGAAAAAAATTCAGACAAATAAGGAATTGACCATTTCTGTTTCAGAAAAAAACAACAAAACAATTGATTCTGTCCAGTTTTCTATAGATGACAAAAAAATTAAAGTCGATGCCAATATTGCCACTTTAAAAATTGACAATTATAAACTTGGAAAGCATGTAATTACCGCAATCGTTTTTCATGAAAACAAAACGACGAAAGTTTCCGAGACTATTTATTTTTTGGCCGATTCGGCTCCAGAAATTTATACCTATAAAATCATAAATACCTATCCGCACGATAAAGGCGCTTATACGCAAGGCTTGGAATATTTTAACGGCTTTTTATATGAAGGAACAGGAAGAAATGGAAGCTCTTCAATTAGGAAAGTTGTGTTGGAAACAGGGAAAGTATTACAACAAAAAGATTTGGACGAACAGTATTTTGGAGAAGGAATCACTATTTTTAACAATAAGTTATACCAACTTACTTGGCAAGGTGGGATTGGCTTTGTGTATGATTTAAACACCTTTGAACAAGAAAAAACTTTTAAATATACCAAAAGTCGCGAAGGTTGGGGATTAACCCATAATGGCGAAAAATTAATTAAAACCGATGGCACAGAAATCATTTGGTTTTTGAATCCAGAAACCCTTATAGAGGAGGATTATATTGAAGTTTATACCAATGAGCGCAAAGTTGAAAAACTGAACGAATTGGAATATGTAAACGGATTAATTTATGCGAATATTTGGCAACAAAATACAATTTTAATGGTAAATCCAAAAAACGGCAAAGTGGAAGGCGTTGCCAATTTAAATAGTTTGAAAACCATTATTGAAAAAGAACAGAAATTAGACGATGCAGATGAAGTACTTAACGGAATAGCCTTCGATAAAGAAAATAACCGACTTTTTGTAACTGGAAAACATTGGGGTAAATTGTATGAAATCGAGTTGATTAAAAAATAATATGCCGCAAATTATTTTTACATTTACAAAAACAACCTAAATGCGTTATTATCTAACTTTTCTATTTGCTTTAACGTTGCTGATATTTTCTTCGTGTAGAAAAGATTTTTCAACGGTTTTAAGTTCGGGAAACCTTTCTTTTTCAAAAGATACCGTATATTTAGATACGGTTTTTACCAACATTGGCTCAAGCACCTATAATTTAAAAGTTTATAATAAAAGTAATAAAGATATTTCCATTCCATTTGTTGGACTTGGCAGAGGCGAAAATTCATTTTACAGGCTGAATATTGACGGCATTCCGGGTAAAGTTTTTGAAAATGTGGAAATTTTAGCCAAAGACAGCATGTATATTTTTATTGAAACCACTATTGATTACAATCAAGTAACAAATCCTATTTATACAGACTCTATCATTTTCGACAATGGCGAAAACTTACAGGAGGTAAAATTGGTAACTTTGGTAAAAGATGCCCATTTTTTATATCCATCAAAAGATTCAAATGGCTTTATTGAAAAAATTTCTATAGGAAAAACAACAGCTGGCGAAGATTTAAAAGTGAACGGATTTTATCTTAAGGACAACACTACTTTTACCAACGAAAAACCATACATTATTTATGGTTATTGTGCTGTTCCCGAGAGCAAAACGCTCACAATAGAAGCCGGAACAAATATCCATTTTCATGAAAATTCAGGATTGATTGTAAGCAAAAACGCAACCTTAATTATTGACGGTAAATTAAATGAGGAAGTTCTTATTGAAGGCGATCGTCTCGAGCCGAAATTCAGTGAAATTCCAGGACAATGGGGCGCAATTTGGCTACGTGCAGGAAGTAAAAACAACAGCATCAAAAACACCATCATAAAAAATGCTTCCGCAGGAATTATCGCAGATTCAATTGCTAATAATGCTTCTCCTACTTTAACTATTAAAAACAGCCAGATTTACAACAGTTCCAACTATGGGATTTTAGGGCGAGAAACAAATATTTATGGAGAAAATTTGGTAATTAACAATAGCGGACAATCTTCATTAGCCTGCGAAGGTGGCGGAACTTACAATTTTGTTCATTCCACATTTGCAAATTATTGGGACAACAGTTTTAGGCAATCCCCAAGTGTTCTAATTAATAACTTCATGGTAAGCAATACGCAAACTGTTGAAAAAAGAGATTTATTTGCAGCGAATTTTACCAATTGCATTATTGACGGAAACAACAATATTGAATTGGTAATTGACCAAGTTGAAGGCACAATTTTCAATTATTCCTTTAAAAATAATCTAATTCGATTTAAGGATACCAATGATTCTTCTCATTATATTGACAATATTTTTAATGGAAACCCTCATTTTAAATCTTCGGAAAACAATAAATTAATTATTGGAGAAAATTCCGATGCCATTAAAAAAGGAAGCGAAGAAATGCGATTTTTAGTCCCAAATGATATTTTGGGCGTTATAAGAACTATGCCACCCGATATTGGTGCTTACCAACACATTATTTTCAATTAATATGAAACGAGCATAACAAATTTTGATACAAGATGAAATGGTTAATGGCGAACTGCAGCTGTACCAATAAAAAATAAAATGTAAACAGATGAAACGCCTACAACAGAATCATCTAACAGAAAAAAGAAAGATGCTAAGCGTTCCATTTGACAAATAAAAAACAATAAAAAATAGCAAATAAAACGAGCATAACAAATTTTGATACACAGGGGAATGATTAATGGCGAACTGCAGCTGTACCAATAAGAAATAAAATGTAAACAGATGAAAAACGTAATAATTACAGGAACAAGTCGTGGAATTGGTTTTGAACTGGCGCAATTATTTGCCAAAAACAACTACCATGTTTTAGCATTGTCTAGAAATTCAAAGTCCTTAGAAAATTTAAATTTAAAAAATATCACTACTTTTTCTGTGGATTTATCAAATGAAAATGACTTGAAAAAAGTAACAGATTTTGTAAATAAAAACTGGAAACAAGTTGATATATTAATCAATAATGCAGGAAAATTAATCAACAAACCATTTAAAAAATTAACTTCTGAAGATTTTTTAGAAGTTTATAAAGTCAATGTTTTTGCAGTTGCAGAACTTACTCGATTGCTTATTCCATTTCTAAAAATAGGAAGTCACGTGATAAATATAAGCAGTATTGGCGGCATTCAGGGAAGCGTAAAATTTCCTGGATTGGCTGCGTACAGCTCTTCAAAAGGCGCTTTATTAACCTTAACGGAAATGTTGGCAGAAGAATACAGAGAGCAACAAATTTCATTTAACGCTTTGGCTTTGGGCGCGGTACAAACCGAAATGCTGGAAGAAGCTTTTCCTGGATATAAAGCTGCCGTTTCCGCCGATGAAATGGCCGATTATATCTATAATTTTGCCTTGACTGGAAATAAATATTACAACGGAAAAATTTTGCAGGTTTCTTCAACAACACCTTAAAATCTATGAAAATACTTGCTAAATATATTCCTGAAAATTCAGTTAAATTGGTAGAAGAAATTCTGACAAATCATCCCATTCACATCAAAATTGTAAACAACAGGGCTACAAAACACGGCGATTTTAAAAGAAAACGCAATGGCGATTTTCAAATTACCTTAAACAATACGTTGAATCAATATCAATTTTTATTTACGCTTATTCACGAATTGGCGCATTGGGTCACTTTCAAAAAATACAAAAGAGTAAAACCGCACGGAATAGAATGGAAGCGAAATTTTCAACATTTAATGTTGCCATTTTTACAGCCAACTATTTACCCATCGCACCTACTGCCCCATTTGGCAAACTACCTTAAAAATCCGAAAGCGAGCACTGGAGCCGATGTAAATTTGACACGTGCATTGAACATGTATAATGAAAAGTCGGGAAAGAGTTTTATCTTTGAGTTGGAAAATGGAAGTTTTTTTAGTTTCAACAACAAAGCTTTTAAAAAAGGAGCTAAAAGAAGAACGCGATTTGAATGTGTTGAAATGGCCAGTAAAAAAGTTTATTTATTCAATCCAAATGCGGAAGTGGAACCACTTATTGGACATTAAAAAAAATTATTTCCAACAAAGACAAATGATAATCCGTATTTTTGACTTATAAATTTTACTGATATGAATAAGAATTATTATACCGTAATTATGGCTGGCGGCGTTGGGTCCCGATTTTGGCCTATGAGCACAGAACAATTTCCCAAACAATTTCATGATATGTTGGGAACCGGAAGCACGTTAATCCAAAAAACAGTCAGCCGATTTGAAAAAATAATTCCTTCTGAAAATATTTTAATTGCCACCAACAAAAAATATGAAAAATTAGTTTTTGAGCAAGTTCCAAAAATTTCATCGAAACAATTGTTGTTAGAACCAGCAATGCGAAATACAGCACCTTGCATTTTATATAGTGCTTTTAAAATTTATAATGAAAATCCAGATGGTATTATGGTTGTTGCACCATCAGATCATTGGATTGAAGATGAAAATGAATTTTTGAAAAACATTAAAACAGCCTTTGATTTCTGTAAAAAAAATGATGCACTGTTAACACTTGGCATCCAACCCACAAGCCCAAATACAGGTTACGGATATATTCAATATGACAAATCAGAAAACGACCTGAAAAAAGTTAAAAAATTTACTGAAAAACCCAATATAGACAAGGCAAAACAATTTTTAAAAAGTGGTAATTTCCTCTGGAATGCCGGTATTTTTGTATGGAGTGCTAAAAGCATTTTGAAAGCTTTTAAGACACACTTACCTGAAATGTATGTACTATTCTCAACTGGAGTAAATAGTTACAATACCGCTTCAGAAACGCAGTTTATAGAAGATAATTATGCTTTTTCAGAAAACATCTCGATTGATTTTGGCATTATGGAAAAAGCGACCAATGTATTTGTTTTACCTGTAAATTTTAAATGGAATGATCTTGGAACATGGAGTTCATTATACGCAGAATTAAAAAAAGATTCCAATCAAAATGCCACTTTGGGTGGCAACGTTATTTACATAGATTCATGCAATAATATAGTAAAAACACAATCTAAAAAACGTGTTGTAATACAAGGTTTAAATGATTATATTGTGGTAGAAAAAGATGATGTGATTCTTATTTGTCCCAAAAACAAAGAACAAGAAATAAAACAAATAACATCAGTGGTAAAAGACGAATTTGGAGAGGGTTTTGTATAAAAGATACAGGTATGGAAAATAAAACTGATAATATCCCAATGGATGACAAAAAGTTAAACTTACCTCCTAATGTAAACAAGTTACAGTTGGCTTGGGCAGTGCTAAAACAATTTTTATTTGAACTGCTTGACATTAGACATGGTACAAACAAAAAAGGCACAATTGAAGATATAAAAGAAAATATTTCCATGAAAGGTCATACTGCCTGGGTATTGGTTTTTTCAATTTTAATAGCTTCAATTGGTTTAAATATCAGTTCACCGGCAGTTGTTATTGGTGCCATGCTTATCTCTCCCTTAATGGGTCCAATTTTAGGAGTTGGATTGTCAATTGGCATCAATGATATAGATACTTTAAGACGCTCATTAATAAACTTGGGTGTTATGGTTGGATTAAGCTTATTAACTTCATTCCTGTTCTTTTTAATTCCAATATTCAGAAATGAAACACCTGAACTTTTAGCAAGAACAGCACCTGATGTTCGCGATGTGTTTATTGCAATTACTGGTGGTTTAGCCCTTATAATTACCTTAAGCAGAAGAAGCAAACAAACCAACACCATTGCGGGTGTAGCCATTGCTACCGCCTTAATGCCGCCACTTTGCACAGCCGGATATGGATTAGCAACATGGAATTTAAGTTATTTTGGCGGTGCTATGTTTCTATTTACCATCAATACCATATTTATTGCATTAGCCGCTTTTGCAATTGTGAAGTATTTACATTTTCCTTTGGTTAAATATCAAAATTCTGCTAAAAGAAAACGGATAGCCCAGATGGCATCTATTATTGCATTTTTAGTGTTTGCAGGAAGTATATATCTATTTTTTAATTTATTCAAAATAAATCAATTTAAACAATCTGCAGAAAATTTAATAACAGATATTAAAAAAAGCGGGATTAGCATTATTGATGAAAAAGATGAAGACTTGAATTATAAATCCAATAGCATAAAAATTTATGTGTATGGGAAAAAACTTTCTTCAGAAGAAATTAATTACTGGATGGCAAAACTTCCTAAATACGGTCTTAAAGACACAAAATTAATTGTTGAACAAGGTGCTGATTCAGATTTAATTTACGAGGTTGAAAACTTGGCAGAATTGTACAGAAAAAATCAAATATTAATTACCTCAAGAGATGAATCATTAAAAGCGAAAGATGAAAAAATTAAACTTTTAGAAACTGAATTGGGTAAATATTACAGCAGCCAAATACCTTTTGTGCAAATTAGTAAAGAAGCCCAAATCAATTATAGTGGTCTAAAGCAATTAAGCTATGCTAACCTGATTAAAACCAATTTTAGCACCATTGATACCATTACCGTATTTAATGCAGAATGGAAAGCAAAAGTTTCAAATAAATCACAAGAACAAATTAAATTGAAAAAGTGGCTTAAAACACGATTAAATTTAGATACGCTGATTGTTAACAATCATTAATACCATTTAAGCATTCAAATGTCGCATAAAATTTGATCCTTTCCTGCCTATCGGCTATGCAGGTTAACTCATTTGTTGTCATAAAAAATATCCGTAGCAAAAGTTATGCTTAATTTTTCTTCCCAATCTGATTTAAAAATAATTCAACTTTTTAATACAACATCTGATGGTATAAAGATTGATAATTATACTAATTTTTAAATAAAAAAACCTCAAACAAATTTGTTTGAGGTTTTTGTGGTGAGAGAAGGATTCGAACCTTCGAAGCTTGCGCAGCAGATTTACAGTCTGCCCTCGTTGGCCACTTGAGTATCTCACCAAAATTTAATTAAAAAGCTCCCCTATTTTGAGAAGCTTTTTGTGACCGGGCTGGGGCTCGAACCCAGGACCACCTCCTTAAAAGGGAGGTGCTCTACCAACTGAGCTACCAGGTCATACATTCCTTTTTAGCGGGTGCAAATATAAAGGTATATTTAATAAAAACAAACTTCTTCCTTACTTTGTTTCTTTTAAATAAACCTCTCTTACTTTTCTGAATAAATTAGAAGAATACACGAAATTTATAATTGCCTCATTTTCAGTTTTAAATATCTCTTTATTTGTTCCTTCCCACTCCTTTACACCATCTTTTAAAAAAATAATTTTTTCACCAATTTCCATTACAGAATTCATATCGTGGGAGTTTATCACAGTAATTATTTGATATTCTTCTGTAATTTCTTTAATTAAATTATCGATTACTGTTGCCGTATTTGGATCTAAACCGGAATTGGGCTCATCACAAAATAAGTACTTTGGATTCATCACAATGGCGCGAGCAATAGAGACTCGTTTTTGCATCCCACCAGACAATTCAGCCGGGAATTTTTTATTTGCATTATCCAAATTAACCCTTTTCAACACAAAATTAACACGATCAAGCATTTCTTCAAAGGTTTGATCAGTAAACATTTTAAGCGGAAACATGATGTTTTCTTCAACGGTTAATGAATCGTACAAGGCTCCACCCTGAAAAACCATTCCAATCTCTTGCCTTAACAGCCTTTGTTCTTTAATATCGAGCTCCTTATGTTTTCTTCCGTCGAAAGAAATAACCCCACTATCAGGTATGTGCAACCCAACCAAGCATTTTAAAAAAACGGTTTTACCAGACCCACTCTGACCAATAATCATATTGGTTATGCCTTTTTCAAAAGTTGTTGAAATTCCTTTCAAAACTGGTATGCCCTTAAATTCTTTATATAAATCTACAACTTCAATCATTTAGGCTAAAAGCATTTGGGTTAAAAAATAATTTAATAAAATGATAACAACACTCGTCCAAACTACCGCTTGCGTGCTTGCCCTGCCAACTTCTAAAGACCCACCCTTAACGTAATAGCCATGATACGCAGGAATAGTTGCAATTACGAATGCAAAAACTATAGTTTTTATTAAAGCATATTTTATATAATACGAATCAAAATCAAGTCGGATACCATAAATATAATCTTCACTATAAAATAAATCTGTTAAAGTACCTGCAACATATCCACCAAAAATACCCAAAAACATGGCCAACGATATTAACAATGGATAAAAGAATATCGTTGCAATAATCTTAGGAAGGATCAAATAATTCAAAGAATTGATTCCCATTACTTCCAAGGCATCAATTTGTTCTGTAACACGCATGGTACCAATACTTGAAGATATGTAAGATCCTACTTTTCCAGCCAAAATAATACTCATAAACGTTGGTGCAAATTCCAAAATCATAGAACGCATTGTAGCAAAACCTATTAAGTATTTTGGTATAAAAGGACTATCGACATTTAAAGCAGTTTGAATTGCCACAACACCTCCAACAAAAAAAGAAATGAATGCGATGATTCCTAAAGATTTAAGTCCTAAATCTTCGATTTCCCTAAACAACATTTCTCGAAAAACCGACCATTTTTGAGGTTTTCTAAAAACTTGCCGAAGCATTATAAAATACTTCCCAACATGTTTTAAGTAATTCATTAAATTAATTTTTGGCTAAAATATCAAATTTATACTACGTAAAATCCCTTTTTATAACTTAAATTCATCACTACCTATAAAAAGATAGTATTTTAGAACTATTAAATTATATAGAAGAATATTGTAGGTTTTTGAATTATTATCTACGAGCTTGAAGATATTCTAGAAATTAAAATAAAAGGCTCTAGTTGAACTGGCTATAATGATTGAAATATCTAATTTTCGGCACTTTGTCACCCCTGCCTGCCGGCAGGCACGGCTTTAGTCCAAATAACTATCTGGAGGGGAAAAAGCAAAGAGCCGAAAATTCAATTATTTTTACCCTAACCCTAAAGGGAATAATTGAATTTTCAACGTTCGAACCAACTTGAAACCTCCGAAATATGGATTTGAAATTAAATAGCAATGCTCAATTAAACTAGAGCCAAATAAAAACGGAAACTACAATGAATTTTCGGCGGAAAACGATTATTTAATTAAAAAATCCTCTTACAATTTTAGCAGAAAGATATTTATGAAAATACAAACCTCTAAATTTTATAAGCGATAGTCGTCCACTTTCCAATTGGTTATTGCCATTTTAATGTCATTTTCAGAAAGATTTTCTATCGCTGCTTTTTCAGCCAAGGTGGGAAATTCCTCATCAGATGCAAAACGCAATCCAATAAATTGTCTGGTTGTCAGTTTCTTACTAATCGATTTTCCTGTTAAAATGAAATATCTAAGCTTTTCTTCTGCTCTAATGGCTCTATCTTGGGCTCTTAGTGCGAATGATCTAATAAAGTAAAACATGAATAATAAAATAAACCCAAGCAATACTAATAAGGAGGCTGAGTATAAATTATCCTCAGATGACTTTAAAAAATTTCTAATTGAGCCAACTAAAAACGCAAAAATGGCTATAAGTGTTACTCCATGATATCCAATTACCCATTTGCTGTGATTTTTAAAATTCTGTTGTTTCATGTCTATACATTATTTAATTAGAAGAACAAAATACGGTTAAATAATTCAAAAATTTAAGTTCTGGATAAAAATTCTCAATTTTATTGCAAAAAAAACCTCCAACGATAAGGTTGAAGGTTTTTCAAAAGAAAGGCGGTGACATACTCTCCCACCTAGTGGCAGTACCATCTGCGCTGATAGGCTTAACTTCTCTGTTCGGTATGGGAAGAGGTGA
>JAQVGD010000125.1 GCA_028696945.1 Lutibacter sp. | reverse complement strand
GTTCAACAATATCTCGAAAACAAGGAACAGGAGTATTTCCATTCTCAAATTCTTAAAAATGACACACTATAACATAGACATGCGGATTTTAGGAGCTATCGGGAGAAAGGGAATTTAATCGAACATTTAAAATCCTTTAACTGTTTTTCCGTTACAATAATAGTTCCCCCCTTCGGGGGCTAGGGGGTCGTTACTATATTTGTAGTTAGCCGCGTTACAAACGCTACATTTTATATGCTAATTTTAGTGGGCACTCGTCGCAGACGAGCACCAGAGGAGGAAAGGGAATTTAATCGAACATTTAAAATGCTTTAACTGTTTTTCCGTTACAATAATAGTTCCCCCTTCGGGGGCTAGGGGGCTTTTTACTACTTATAAAATCATTTTGTTCAGAAAAAATTACACAAAGCATTATGGCTTAATTATTTTAATATTATTTTTGCGGATGCAAGACAAGGTACTTATATTAGATTTCGGTTCGCAATACACGCAGTTAATTGCCCGAAGAGTTAGAGAACTCAATATTTTTTGTGAAATTTTCCCATTCAACAGCAAAAATTTTAAAGTTGAAAATTATAAAGCTGTAATTCTCTCTGGAAGTCCGTTTTCCGTGCGGGCAGCTGATGCGCTACATCCCGATTTATCTCAAATAAAGGGCAAAAAACCTTTGTTGGGTGTATGCTACGGGGCTCAATTTTTGGCGCATAACTTTGGCGGAAAAGTTGCTGCATCAAATACCCGTGAATATGGTAGGGCCAACCTTTCTTTTATAAAAACAAACGAACTTTTTTTCGAGGGCGTGAATAAAGGAAGTCAGGTTTGGATGAGTCATAGTGATACCATCGTTAATTTACCGGAGAATGGCGAGTTAATTGCCAGCACGCACGATGTTGAAAATGCGGCTTTTAAAATTAAAAATGAAAACACCTTCGGAATACAGTTTCATCCTGAGGTTTATCATACCAAAGACGGATTAAAAATATTGGAGAACTTTTTGGTAAAAATTAGCGGCGTTGCCCAAACCTGGACCCCTGATTCTTTTGTGGAATTAACCGTTGAAAATTTAAGAAAACAAATAGGAAACGACAAGGTTGTTTTGGGGCTTTCCGGTGGTGTTGATTCAACTGTTGCCGCAGTTTTATTAAGCAAAGCTATCGGCAGTAATTTGTATTGCATTTTTGTAAATAACGGCTTGCTCAGAAAAAATGAATTTGAAAATGTTTTGGACCAATATAAGAATATGGGCTTGAATGTAAAAGGTGTTGATGCTGCGGCACGTTTTTTGAAAGAGCTCGTTGGAGAATCGGATCCCGAAGGTAAACGCAAAATTATCGGTCGGGTTTTTATTGAAGTTTTTGATGATGAGGCGCATTTAATTGAAGATGTAAAATGGCTGGCACAAGGCACTATTTATCCTGATGTGATTGAATCGATTTCTGTAAGTGGCGGGCCATCAGCAACCATTAAATCGCATCATAATGTGGGCGGATTGCCAGATTTTATGAAACTTAAAATTGTAGAACCGTTGCGAATGATCTTTAAAGATGAGGTGCGCAGGGTTGGCGCAACCTTGGGAATTGATGCGGAACTGTTGGGAAGACATCCCTTTCCTGGACCTGGTTTGGGAATTCGGATTTTAGGCGATATTACCGCAGAAAAAGTACAAATGTTACAAGAAGTGGATGCCATTTTTATAAACGGATTAAAGGAATGGGGATTGTATGATAAGGTTTGGCAGGCAGGTGCTATGTTATTACCTGTAAATTCAGTAGGCGTAATGGGCGATGAGCGAACTTATGAAAAAGCAGTGGTGTTGCGCGCCGTGGAATCTACCGATGGGATGACCGCCGATTGGGTAAATTTACCTTACGAGTTTTTACAAAAAACTTCAAATAAAATAATAAATAACGTAAAAGGCGTTAATAGAGTAGTGTATGACATTAGTTCCAAACCACCGGCAACTATTGAGTGGGAATAACTACCATTAAATTAATTAGTATTTATGAAAAGAATAACCCTATTATTAGTATTCCTTTTTTTGTTTTCGGCGATAAGCATTGCCCAGCAAAAAAAGTATATTTCTTATACCGTTAAAAGCGGCGAAAACATAAAGAGTATTGCTAGAGATTATGACATCTCCTTTAAAGATTTACTTCGATTAAATCCCGATGTGAGTCGAAATCCAGAACCCAATACCATAATAATTGTACCCAATAAAAATTACGGCAAAAATGTTGTTAATGTAGCGGCTGTTAACGATAAATTTCATGCCGTTAAACCAAAGGAAACACTGTACGGAATTTCTAAAATGTATGGAGTTTCTGTAGAAGAGTTAATAGCCGCAAATCCAGAATTAAAAAACGGTTTAAAAATTGGAATGAATTTGGAGATTCCTGAAGGAAATAAAATAAAACATGATGGTGATATTAATTATGAATTTCATTGGGTTGTTAAGGACGACACTTTATATAATTTATCGAAACGATATCATATTACACAGACCGAATTGATAAGATTGAATCCTTCATTAAAGGATGGTTTAAAAATTGGGTTGGAATTGGTGGTTCCTAAAATTAGTGAAGCTAGCTCTGGATATTCTTCTAATTATGAATACCATACTGTTATTAAGGATGATACCTTGTATAATTTATCGAAGCGTTACCAAGTTTCACAAGTTGAATTGTTAAGGTTAAATCCCGAACTTTCAGAAGGCTTAAAACTGGGGATGGTTTTAAAAATTAAATCCCTTCAAAATGGGGAATTTAAGAAGGATGAAATTGAAGAAAATTTTAATTTTAAAGAAAAGTTAGATTTTTCAAAAGAAATTAATCTTGTTATGTTGCTTCCATATCAGTTAAATACGCTATCAGATTCAATTAGAAGTGAAAATTTCAGAAAAAATCATTCTTTGCTAAATATCGTTACCGATTTTCATTTAGGCGCAACTATGGCAATTGATTCTTTAAGAAAAAGAGGTCTAAACATAAAGGTTAAATTTTTAGACTCTGAAAATTCGACACAAAAGCTACAATCGCTAATAAATAAAAATAATTTTAAGGAAGTTGACGCAGTTATAGGACCATTTTATTTCGAGAGTGCACTTTGGCTTTCAAAACATATTGATTCGCCTGTAATTGTTCCGTTCTATTCAAAAAGTCAAACGGTAAATTCAAATAGCAACTTGGTAAAAGTAGGCCCAGAAAATAATTTGTTGGAAAGTGAACTCCTTAAGTACTTGGAACAACATTACCATGGTGAAAATATAGTTGTGATTAACGATGGAAAATCTGAATCACAAAGTAAATTATGGCAAACTGTAAATAAGCTGAAAACGTTTATAAATATTCAGAATGTATCGGTTGTTAAATCTCAAAACGGATATATTTCCAGAAGCGATATTTCAGAAAAATTAAATGGATCTGGTGGTAATTGGGTGCTTTTGGTTAGTGATGAAATGGTAACAACGGCTGCAGCAGTAAATAATTTAAAAAGTTTAGTTGATAATTTTAAAATTACTTTAATTGCATTTGATAAAGGAAAAAACTTCGACAGTGTTGATAATAATCTTTTGGGAAAATTAAATTTTATTTTTCCAACGTTGGAATATCTAAATATTGATGACAATAATGTAAATAATTTTTATAAAAACTATCAGGCTAAAAACTATGTCATTCCTTCAAAATATGCACTAAAAGGATTTGATATCACTTATGATATTTTAGCTCGAATTGCATCGGAAAACGGCTTGAAGCAAGGGCTAGAGGCAGGGAGATCTTCACGAACTTCAACGATGTTTAGCTTTAATAAAAATTTAGCAGGAAGTTTTGAAAATCAAGGAATTTATATAATCCAATACAATACCGCACTTACGCCAATTGTTTTGAACAATTAAAGTTATTAAATAAACAGCGATATATAAGGGAAATAAAAAATGATAAACGATTAACCACTAACTCATTAGTCTTTTTTCTAAATTCTTTCCTGATTAATACCAGAAAAAACACGCCAATTGGCGTGCTTTTTTTTTGGTCTTTTTTAAAATTATATTTTTTTAAGTTGTTGCTTTAGCATTTTAATTTGATCAGTCAATATATTTTGTGTGTCCAGTTTTTTAGCTTCTGTAATTAACATGGTAGCTTCTCTTTTGCGTCTTTTGGACATTGCTATTCCTGCCAATTGCAGTTTTGCCATCGCAATGTCATGCTTCATATTTAATCCCAATTTCAATGCTTTTTTAAAATATTTTTCAGCTTGGTTAATATTGGTTTGAGAAACCATAATTCCCTGTAAAAAATTATAATATCCTTGCTGTTTTTTGATTAAGGCACTTTCTGGATTTTTAATGTAAGACAACCACTTGCTTGCTCCGGCAAAATTTTGCTTTCTCAATTGAAGAAATGCCAGTAAAATAAATTCATTTTTAAAGTAAAACAGTACAAAAATACTCGACAAAAGGACAATTGAAATTCCATTCATAATGTTGCCATCAATAAATTGAAATACTGACCAAACCAAAATCCCAGCTGCTATGACTAATTTTATATATTTATTAAACATTGATAAATTATTATTTTTATGGATTGCAAAGTTACATTTTTGCAATGATTTTATTATTGAACTGGTTTAAACTTTTTTCAATTGGCTACAAAATGTTACTTTTCGCTCATTTTTTGTCCTTTTTGAACTTTATAGCGATGCTATGCAGTTAAAAAAAGCCTTCAATTGAACAAAAGATTCCTATTTTTCACTTCAATAAAAAAAGTTCAAACCAGTTCATTTTTTATAATGTTTTTTAAATTGGAAATAAGCAAGAAAACTTATAATTGCAAAAATGACTATCGCATAATAAACGAAAGTTGGCGTAATTACTTTATCACCGCTCGCATACGAATGCAGACCCGACAAGTAAAAGTTTACACCAAAATAGGTCATTAAAATTGAAGCGAAGGCAGCTACAGAAAACATATTAAACATAAATCTGCTTCTTAAACCAGGAACCAAACGCAAGTGTAAAACAAAAGCATAAATCATAATGCTAATTAATGCCCAAGTTTCTTTTGGATCCCATCCCCAATAACGTCCCCAGCTCTCATTTGCCCACATTCCGCCTAAAAAGTTCCCTATGGTTAGCATAATTAAACCAACAGTTAATGACATTTCATTGATAATGGTCATTTCTTTAATCATTAACCCAACTTTTTCTTTATTTTTCTTAGTGGTTAAAATCATTAATATTAAGGCAATTAAACCTAAAATCATCCCCAAGGCAAACGGGCCGTAACTTGCCACAATAATGGAAACGTGAATCATTAACCAATAGGAATTCAGCACAGGTTGTAAATTGGCAATTTCAGGATCCATCCAGTTCCAATGTGCCACCATCAATATAAATGCCGTTAAAAATGCAGTTGCGGCAATGGTCATAGATGATTTTCTTCCGAAGATTAACCCGAATAACATGGTTGCCCAACCCACATAAATCATAGATTCATAAGCATTGCTCCAAGGTGCGTTTCCGCTAACAATCCAACGTGCAATTAAACCCCCTGTATGAAGTGTAAATAATAATAATACGACGGCAATACAAGCTTTGATTGAAAAATCAAGGATTTTATTTTTCTTAAAAATTTGAAAAATTACCAAAAAGAACATCAGCACTCCAATATACATGTAGTAGCTGTATATTTTTTTGAAAACATCGTATTTGTTATAGGCAATCTCAATATCAATTTTGTGCTCCGCAGGATAAACGGCACTTCCGTATCTTTTTTGAAATTTTATGATTCCATCCAACATTTCATCCGATTGCGCATAATTTTTTGTTTTTTGGGCTTCTGTTAAAGTTTGCAAATAAATTGGCAAAATCTGACGCACAAATACAGAATCCTGGCCTTTAAAATTGGCTTCATCTAAATTGTAGTGTGATACCCATTTATTGTTTGCATCGTTTGGAATTGGAAATATTCTCAAAACATCCCCAGTAATTGCGGAATATAATAAATTTACCCTTCGGTCAACATTAATCACATCTTTTTCAAATTTGCTTTTGATGTTGGTTTTTTGGGCTTCTTGTTGAATTTCGGCAATTTTATAATTTCCTTTTTCATCAAAAAAGTTAGCAAGTGATGCGTATTTTTGGTCGTGTGAAACACCGATAAGATCTCTTAATTTTGTATTTCCAGCTTCCACATAAATAATGGGAACTTGAAACCAAATTCTTGGATTTTCTTGAATTGATAAAAATACCTGTGTGGCATTTAGTTCTTTATAAGTATCAGATTTGCTTACTTTTCGTAACAATTCTGAGGCATAAGTGTGTACAGGTTTCATTCTGCCGCCTGCATCTTGTATAATAACCTTGCTAAATTTATCGGCGTGCTTTACGTCAATGGTGTTGGTTATTATTACAGAATCTATTTGTTTTTCAGTGATGCCATGGTTGTGCTCTTGTGAAAATGCAAAAGTTGAAATCAGCAATAGTAGAATTGTGGTTGCAGCCGCTTTTTTATTTCTAATTTTTTGCAAACTTTTTCTAAGGAAATCGAATCGGGTATTTTTCATAAATAGGATTAAAATCAAACCTGCATACAATAAGAAATAACCAATGTATGTAATTGTTGAACCCCAAAAATCATGGTTCACAGATAAGTGGGTTTCTTCATATTCAGGGGTGATGTTGTAACTGGACTGGAAGAATTTGTAGCCTTTATAATTTAAAATATGGTTCATGTAAATTCTAAAATCGAAGGTTTCTTCAGGAGAAATAACCGTTACTTCACTTGCAAAAGACATTGCGCTTTTTGAACCTGGATAGTTATCCAGTTGAAAATCATTCAATTTAATGCTAAACGGCAATTGAATTTGCATTGCTCCATAACTCATTCTAAAATTTAAGTTTCCAACAGAAAATTGTGTTGGTGGCTGAATGGCAAATTGTCCACCTCTTAATTGAATATGTTTGGTTTCGCCACCAACGGTAACGTCAAATTCTAATTGTGCCAAACCCGATTGTTCTTTTGGTCCAGAAATTGTTTTATAGGATCCTTTTAACGAATTTTGAGAAATCACAAACTGCAATCCGGCAATGTTATGTACAGCCAAAAGTGAAAAATCTTGCAAAGAATCTTTAACAATAGTGCCTTCAAATTTATCAGCCATTCTGAAGAAAGCGCCATCTACGGCAGATTTAATTTTTAAACCACCATCAGCAGTAATAAAATCTATGCTATTTGGGATTGGGGAATCAAACCCAACCAAAACACCATGTATTTCCTGTGAAGTTCCTTTTTTAATAAAATGGTCATGACGTCCGCCGCCACTAGATTCAACAAATTTTAAATATTCTTCGCCAGCTTCATCAACTTCAAAAACTTCTTGGGCATTTGGGATGTAATTTGTTAATTTTATGTCAACATCCGTTCCTTTGAAATCTGTTTTGTAATGGTAGGTATTGTTTCCCAAAGCCGATAATAAGATAGCTTTATGTTCGGGTGTTTTTTGTTCATTACCATCATTAACAACAATGCTTATATAACTTTTTTCTGAGAAAAAAGTATTGCTTACGGCACCTTCTTTAATTGGCATAATTCCTTCGGTGCTTATATAGCGGGTTATCCCGGCACCAATCAGAATTAAAAAAAAGGATAAGTGAAAAACCAGAATTACTAATTTTTCTCTTTTATAGAGTTTATACTTAAAAATATTTCCAAAAAAGTTGAGTGCAAAAATGGCCATAATCGCCTCAAACCACCAAGCATTATAAACCAATGCTTTTGCGGTTTCAGTACCATAATCATTTTCGATAAATGTTGCAACCCCCATAGATACTGCAAAAACTAAAAATAAAGTTGCCGTTACGCGAGTTGAATAAATAAGTGAAAGAAGTTTGTTCATTTTTATAGGTTTATAGTAAAAATAACATTTTGCGAAGATAATGATAATTGTCATAACACTAAATTATTAGTGTATATTTTAAGCGAATTTTAATCTTACAAAATTTCAGGTACAAATATAACTGTAACATTTATTGCATTAACTGATTATTGTCATTAAAAAAGATTAAAAAATATCGAGATGAACATAACGGAAACGAGGCGTAAATATCCACTGCTGGCGCGGGCGTCACGCTCGTACCCAACAACACAGGTATCCTGTTTTTTTAATTAGTTGTGCAGAATTACAAATAAAGAAAATAAAACATCCCAAAATTACTTGTAGTCACGAGCGTAATGCTTGCGCTCAATATCATTAAGTTAGGATAATATTTGTTATTGCTTCGCCAGTTTGCTATCGCTCGTGTCCGACAAAGGAGGAATCGCATTAAATAGCTTAACATGATGTGATTCCTCGTGCCTCGGAATGACAAAATAAAGGTATTAATGTCTTAACTTAATGACATTGCGCTCGTGCTCGCGGGTAAATTAACTCATACCAACAGAAAAATAATAAATAGTTCTTATGAAATAATTGTTTAAATAATTTTGTAAATTTGTGTTTCAGAAATTAAGAAATGAAAAACTTAAACCGTTTTGAATTGCATACAGATGTCTTTTTGAATATAAAGCGTCCAGATTCTTTCCATTTATAATTTTATACTTATTCAGTGATTTCCAATCACTCCCAAACAAATTTTCACAAACTTTAAACAAATATTTTTATGGAATTACCATACGCAGAACCCTATAAAATTAAGATGGTTGAACATATCAAACGTTCAACACAAGCACAACGATTAAAATGGATAAAGGAAGCCGACTATAATTTATTCAACCTTTCTTCTGATAAAGTTTTTATTGATGTACTGACAGATTCTGGAACTGGCGCAATGAGCGATAAACAGTGGGCGGAAATGATGATTGGAGACGAAAGTTATGCTGGTTCTTCTTCATTTTTAAAGCTAAAAGATACTATTAAAAAAATTACTGGTTTTAACTATTTTTTACCGACACACCAAGGTAGGGCGGCTGAAAACGTGCTTTTTTCTGCCATAGTTAAAGAAGGGGATATTGTTCCAGGAAATTCTCATTTTGACACCACCAAAGGTCATATTGAATTTAGAAAAGCAAAAGCGGTTGATTGTACCATTGATGAAGCTTTTGACACTTCAAATATGCATCCATTTAAAGGAAATGTTGATTTAAACAAGCTTGAAAAAGTTTTTAAAAGCAATCCTAAGGAAAAAATTCCTTTTGTGATTCTTACCATTACATGCAACAGTGCGGGCGGACAGCCAGTTTCTGTGCAAAATACCAAGGAGGTTTCAGTTTTATGTAAAAAATACGGTATTCCATTGTATTTTGATGCAGCCCGTTTTGCTGAAAATGCTTATTTTATTAAAAAACGTGAGCCTGGTTACGAAAACAAAACAATTAAGGAAATTGCGAAAGAAGTATTTTCTTATGGTGACGGGATGACCATGAGTTCAAAAAAAGATGGATTGGTAAATATGGGCGGTTTTATTGCGCTTAATAATGAAAAAGTTTATAAGCAAGCAACTGTTTTTAATATTATGTTTGAAGGTTTTATAACTTATGGTGGAATGAATGGCCGTGATATGGGTGCGTTGGCAGTTGGATTGGATGAAGCCACAGAATTTAATTATTTGGAAAGCAGGGTAGAGCAAATTGCGTATTTAGGTCAAAAATTGGTTGATTTTGGTGTTCCAGTACAGCAACCATTCGGTGGCCACGCCATATTTTTAGATGCCAATAAATTTGTACCTAAAATTCCGAGAGAAGAATATAGGGCGCAGGCTTTGGCTGTTGAAATTTACATTGTTGGAGGTATTAGAGGGGTTGAAATAGGAACTGTTTTGGCCGATAGAGATCCGATAACCCGTGAAAATCGCTATCCGGAATTGGAATTGGTGCGGCTGGCAATCCCACGAAGAACCTATACAAATAATCATATGGACTATATCGCTGTCACTTTAAAAAACATATATGACACTAGGGAAGAAGCAAAATCTGGTTATACAATTGTGGATGAAGCACCTATTATGAGGC
>JAQVGD010000124.1 GCA_028696945.1 Lutibacter sp. | reverse complement strand
CAAAAAAAATTGAAAAACTTTCATATCAAGAAGCGAACGAAATGGCGAATTTTGGTGCGAATATTTTACATGCGAAAACCATTATCCCTTTGATTGAAAAAAATATTCCATTGCGGATATTGAATACCTTCGATCCTGAAAATCCGGGAACTTTAATAGGCTCTGAAACGGAACGTGGAGGCATTAAATCATTGTCTGTAGATGATAATGTTGCATTAGTAAACCTCATTGGGCGCGGTTTATTGGGTAAAGTTGGTGTGGACGGACGAATTTTTGGTGCTTTGGGCAAAGAAAATATTAGCGTAAGCATTATTTCCCAGGGTTCTTCTGAACGCGGTATTGGTTTTATTGTTGCCGCAAAAAATGGACACAAGGCTAAAATAGTGCTCGAAAACGAATTTAAAGATGAATTTCAAACTAAAGATATTAGTCAAATATATGTCACTGAAAATATTTCAGTAATATCAATTATCGGTCAAAGTTTGCATTCCTTTAACCAGCCATACAGTTCGTTGATTAAAAACCATATTACGCCAATTTTAATCAACAATACAGTTACTGGCGAAAATGTATGTTTGGTGGTTAAAAAAACAGAATTAAAAAAGGCCGTTAATGTGATTCATGGGGAAATTTTTGGTATTTCAAAAAATATCAATATCGCCATTTTTGGAAAAGGTTTGGTTGGAGGAACTTTAATTGAACAAATTTTAAAGAGCAAGGAAAATATTCTAAAACGAAAAAATATCAATTTAAATATTTTTGCAGTCGCTGGTTTCTCAAATGTGTTGTTAAATAAAAAGGGAGTCGGCGAAAATTGGAAGCGGGAATTTGAGACTTTCTCAACAAACAATTATACTTTAAAAGATATTATTGATTATGCCGAAAATAATCATTTGGAAAATTTAATTGCAATTGACAACACCTCAAGCAGCGTATTTATTGAAAATTACAGCGAATTGGTGGAAAACGGATTCGATTTAATATCTTCCAATAAAATTGCCAATACGGTTGATTATGCTTCCTATAAAGAATTGCGCAGAAAAATTAAGGAAAACAAAAAATCATACCTGTATGAAACCAATGTTGGCGCAGGATTGCCATTAATTGAAACCATTAAGTTATTACATGATTCAGGCGAAAATATTACTGGAATCAGGGGAGTATTTTCAGGCTCGTTAAGTTATTTGTTCAATACGTATTCCGTCGAAAACAGGCTGTTTAGTGAAGTGTTGCAGGAAGCCGTTAATGAGGGTTTTACAGAACCAGACCCGCGCGAAGATTTATGCGGAAATGATGTTGGTCGAAAATTATTGATTTTGGCGCGTGAATTGGATTTGCAAAATGAGTTTTCGGATGTAATCATAGAAAATTTAATTCCAGAGAATTTAAGAGAAGGAACGACTGCCGAATTTTTGGAAAAATTGAATGAAATGGACGCCTATTACCAACAGATAAAAGACAGCCAAAAAGAAAATCATGTATTGCGATATATTGGAAATTTATATGGGAATTTACATGAAGACAAAGGGAATTTGGAAGTTAAATTGGTTTCCGTCCCAAGCAACAGCACCATCGGGCAAATGCAAGGTGCCGATGCTATTTTTGAAATTTATACCGAGTCGTATGGTAAAAAGCCACTCGTTATTCAAGGTGCTGGAGCAGGAGCAGCAGTTACGGCACGAGGCGTTTTTGGAGATATTTTGCGATTGGCGGATAAAAATTTGTAGGGACAGGCGCGACATCTTCATAGTACGGACAGGTCGCGACATCTTCATAGTACGGACAGGTCGCGACCTGTCCCTACGTATTTTATGATTAAAAGCAAGAGAAAATTATAAAAATTAATCCAAGCATAAAGATTTTGAATCACAAATTTTGCAAAGGAAATACGTAAGGAGTGTTAAAATATTTAATTTTTAATTATTCATTTTTAATTATTTATTCATTTTGCGTTAGGGGTTGCAGAGGAAATCCCGGCATTGCGAGTTTGTGAAGCCCACCTGCGGCTGGCAGGCAATATATTCAATAGATTGTTACACTCCGCTCGCAATGACGGATTGGAACGAAAAACCCGCCCCCGCCTTTTCGGCGGGAGAACGCCCAAAGTTAAAACGGATAATAAATTTTTAATAAATGCTTAAATTTTATCAATCTATTAGCCTATCAAATTGGTAGAGTATTAAAAAAAATGTATTTTTGTTCCCAATAAAAGGATTTAGAATACGCAATAAATATGATAATAGATCAAATTTTAACTTCCTACAAAAGAGCTGCCGAAAAAAGTTTTGATGCCGATATAAAATCGGAGAAACCTATTCGCAGCATTGTTAAGGCCGTGAGTTGGAGAATTGTAGGGACAGTAGATACCATGATTATTTCTTGGTTTATTACCGGAGAGCTCAGTATGGCTTTGTCAATAGGATCTGTTGAGGTGATTACTAAAATGGTGCTTTACTATGGTCATGAACGTATATGGAATCTAATTAAATGGAGAAAATGATGAGAAATTTGGATTTGGGACTTTTAAATAAAGAACTGGAACATAAATCGCCCGAAGAAATTATCAATTGGGCATTGTCACTGGCTTCGGCACCTTTGGTTACCACAAATTTCAGACCTTATGAAGTGGCTATTTTGTATGCCTGCACCAAGGTTAAAAAGGATTTAAAGGTAATTTGGTGTGATACGGGCTATAACACCCCACAAACCTATAAACATGCCAACGATTTAATTGAAAAATTGAATTTAAATGTGCATTTATATGTACCAAAACAAACTGCGGAACATAGAAACGTGACGATGGGAATTCCGCAAATTGAAGATCCAATGCATAAAATATTTACGGAACAGGTAAAGTTAGAACCCTTTAATCGGGCGATGGCAGAGCACAGACCCGACGTTTGGTTTACCAATTTACGCAAAGGACAAACGGCTTTTAGGGACAACATCGGTATTGTTTCCTTGAGTAAAGACGGTGTTTTAAAGGTAAGTCCTTTTTACCATTGGTCCGATGAACAGCTAGACAACTATTTAAGATTATACCAATTGCCAAACGAATTCACGTATTTCGATCCAACAAAAGTGTTGGAAAACAGAGAATGTGGTTTGCATTCATAAAACAGCTAAAATGACAGAGAAATTATTGATAAACGCGCTTGAAAACGAAGCAATTTATATTTTTAGGGAAGTTGCCGCACAATTTGAAAAACCAGTATTGTTATTTTCTGGAGGAAAGGATTCGATAACCTTGGTTCGTTTGGCCCAAAAAGCCTTCTATCCGGCAAAAATTCCTTTTCCTTTAATGCATATTGATACTGGGCATAATTTTCCCGAAACAATTGAGTTTCGCGATAAATTGGTAGAAGAATTGGGATTGGAATTGATTGTAAGAAACGTACAAGACAGTATCAATCAAGGAAAAGTTAAAGAGGAATCTGGCAGATATTCAAGTCGTAATGTATTGCAAACCACCACTTTATTGGATGCTATTGAAGAATTTAAATTTGATGCTTGTATTGGTGGTGCGCGTAGAGACGAAGAAAAAGCCAGAGCCAAAGAACGTATTTTTTCGGTGCGTGATGATTTTGGTCAATGGGATGAGAAAAACCAGCGTCCAGAATTGTTTGATATGTTGAACGGACAAATTGAACACGGACAAAATGTGCGTGTTTTTCCAATTTCAAACTGGACGGAATTGGACGTGTGGACTTATATTGAAAATGAAAATTTGGAGATTCCTTCCATCTATTTTGCACATAAACGCGAAATATTTATGAGAGATGGACTTATTTGGTCGGCATCAGAACACGTGTTTAAAGATGAGGAAGAAGAAGTGGAAGAACGGATGGTTCGTTTTAGAACCGTTGGCGATATGAGTTGTACCGCAGCAGTGGATTCTTATGCAGCAACAATCAGCGAAGTGGTTGCAGAAATCAGGGAATCGAGCATTTCAGAAAGAGGTGCTAGAATCGACGACAAACGTTCTGAAGCCGCCATGGAAAAACGAAAACAACAAGGGTATTTTTAAGCCCCCTAACCCCCGAAGGGGGAACAGAGCGTAAAGAAAATGTCCGGTGAACATTTTTAGCGATGGGTCAGATGGTGCGAAGGGCTTTTATAGTTAGATATTAAATATTAAAAGTTAAAAGTTCAAAGTCAAAAGCTGAAAGCTCAAAGTAAATTGAGATGTGAGACGTGAGAAATGCAAGTATTAATTTAAGTTCTAAACATAAACTGAAAACGAATCAAAGAAGCCCGTCATATGATGTTTTTCGTTGTAAAATAGGTGATTTTTTTAGCGTTGGCTGATGAAGCAACCCAAAGAGCCTCGCGGCAGGAGAAGCAGGGCAAAGGGGACAGAGCGTAAAGAAAATGTCCGGTGGACATTTTTAGCGATGGGCCAGCTGGTGCGCGGGAAAAATACATTTTACAGAAAAAGATCATCAGACTAGATTTTTTGTTTAGCTCACGAATTTTATTTTTATTAAGTATTCGTGAATCTCAAAAAGTCGATTTCTTTTTCGTCAATGGAAAAAGAAAATTACGTCATTGTGAGACAGTGCGTTAAAAAATCGAAGATTCACGAACAACTATTAATATAAATAATTAAGTGTCGTGAGCTAAAATATCCAGTGGGCATTTTTAGTACGGCATAACGATAGTCATGGGCGGGTTGACGCGATGATACCAGCTGGCGCAAGAACAATAGAAAGTTAAATTATAATAAATAATAAAAAATATTCCTCCCCTTTGGGGAGGTTAGGTGGGGCTTATGGAAGTATTAAAAATAGCAACGGCAGGAAGTGTGGACGACGGTAAAAGTACCTTGATTGGAAGGTTATTGTACGATACAAAATCGTTAACCGACGATAAATTGGAGGCTATTGAAAAAAGCAGCAAGAAAAAAGGATATGATTATTTGGATTTTTCTTTGGCAACGGATGGCTTGGTAGCTGAGCGTGAGCAAGGAATTACTATAGATGTGGCTCATATTTATTTTTCAACCAAAACCAGAAGTTATATCATTGCCGATACGCCAGGTCATGTGGAATATACCAGAAATATGGTTACAGGCGCTTCAACATCCCAAGTTGCCATTATTTTAATTGATGCGCGCCATGGGGTAATTGAGCAAACTTATCGCCACTTTTTTATCAATAATTTATTGCGGATAAAAAGTGTGATTGTAGCTGTGAATAAGATGGATTTGGTAAATTTTTCAGAAGAAAGATACAATGAAATTAAGGCGGATTTTGAGAAATTGGTTGAGAAAAGCGACTACGAAGACCAAAATATTACCTACATTCCTGTAAGTGCATTGAAAGGTGATAATGTGGTGGAAAAATCGGAGATGATGCCTTGGTTTAGGGGACAAACATTAATGGAATATTTAGAGAAATTAGACACTATAAATATTTATAATAGGGGCAAAATGCGATTTCCAGTGCAATATGTCATTCGTCCGAAAACAGAAGAATTTCACGATTTTAGAGGCTATTCAGGTAAAGTATATGGCGGCGACATAAACGTTGGCGATGAAGTTGTGGTACTTCCTTCTGAAACAAAATCAAAAATCAAGGAAATTTATTTCAACGATAAAAAATACCAAAGTGCCGTACGAAGATCTTCCATTTCTATCACGTTAGAAGACAATGTGAATGTGAGTAGGGGAGATATGATTGTAAAAGCAAATGAATTGCCAAGAATTGAAAAAACTTTTACGGCCAAAGTATGTTGGATGTGCAGCAAACAGTTGGTGCCAGGTTCAAAGTACATTTTGCAGCATGGCGTTAATAAGGTGTTAGCGAGAGTAAATGAAATTCATCATAAAATTGCAACTGATTTTTCTGGGGTAGATACCCAGATTTCAAGTTTGCAAATAAATGATATTGCCGCTGTTTCATTTCAGTTAAATAAACCTATTTTTTTTGATGCATTTAAAGAACACAGAACCAACGGCGCATTTATTTTAATAGATCCGCAAACAAATAACACATCTGGGGTTGGGTTTATTGAATAGCCCTAACCCCCGAATAGGGACAGAGCGTTAAAAAAACAGCCAGTGGCTGTTTTTAGCAATAGGCCTGGTGGCGCGAGGGCATATTAAAAGTTAAATATTAAAAGTTAAAAGTTCAAGTTCAGTTCAAAACATAGTAATATAATTTGGCAGCATCTTGTGAAAATAGTTCTCCCTTTAGGGTTGGAGAAAAACTATTTTTAGTTAAAAGTTCAAGTTCAGTTCAAAACGTAGTGATCGAAAAATCTAATAGGTGATAAAAGTATTGAACAAATATAATTTGGCAGCATCTTGTGAAAATAGTTCTCCCTTTCGGATTGGGTAAAAACTATTTTTAGTTAAAAGTTCAAGTTCAGTTCAAAACGTAGTGATCGAAAAATCTAATAGGTGATAAAAGTATTGAACAAATATAATTTGGCAGCATCTTGTGAAAATAGTTCTCCCTTTCGGATTGGGTAAAAACTATTTTTAGTTAAAAGTTAAATATTAAATATTAAAAGTTAAATATTAAAAGTTAAAAGTTAAAAGTTCAAGTTCAGTTCAAGACATAGTAATATAATTTGGCAGCATCTTGTGAAAATAGTTCTCCCTTTAGGGTTGGGGAAAAACTATTTTTAGTTAAATGCTGAAAATCATTTTTCTAACAACTAAATCAAACCTCCTTTTTCCCGATTGCTATCGGGACGGAAAGGGTTGGGGATAGGATAAAACATAAAAACATTCAGAAAATCTGAAATTCTTAAAAAAAAGTTCTAAAAGTAATTTTTGTAGATAATTTTTACCTTACATAAATTAACCAGATCATTGCTTTTGAACAACCATTAAATAAATGATTTAAAATGATTTCACCCTTATTCAGTCACCTTTTAATTCCATTTATTACCGCCATGTTTTTGGCTATTACAATGGGCGGAAGTGGTACTGGCCCAGCTTTTTCGGCCGCTTATGGTGCCAATGTCATCAGAAAAAGTTTAATTCCTGGTCTTTTTGGAATTATGGTATTTTTAGGCGCGATTTTGGCAGGAAAGGGAACTGCGGAAACCATGGGGAAAGGATTGCTGGATCCTGAAATGTTTTCAATCACCATCGTGACCATTGTTCTCTTTTCGGTGGCAATTTCCCTGTTAATTGCAAATTTGTTCGGAATTCCGCAATCTACCAGTCAGTCAACCGTTCTTGCGGTGGTGGCGGTAGCATTATATTTTGATAAATTTAATCCCGACAAATTATTTTATGAAATATTGCCCACTTGGTTTATTTTGCCTGTAATCGCCTTTTTTATCAGCCTGTTTTTTGGAAAATACATTTACAATCCAATGAGAAAAAGAGGATACACCATGTCAAGGTCACAAAATGTGAATGTGCAACCATTTATAAATGGATTGATTCTCTTCATGTCATTATATGTTGCCTTCTCTATCGGAGCGAATAATGTGGCAAATGCCTCGGGTCCCATTGCATCTATGACCGCAAATGAGCTTAACATTTCAATAAATGATAATTTTACACTAATTATGATACTGTCCACATTGGTTGTGGCACCGAGTTTTGGAATAGGAAGTTCCATTTTTGGAGATAAAATTCTACGAAATACCGGAAAGGAAATTATTTTATTCGGAAAATTTGAAGCCGTAATTATCGCCTTCGTATCGGCAAGTTTATTGTTGCTCGCATCAATTACAAAAGGCATTCCAACCTCCTTGGTGCAATTAAATGTTGCCGCAATTTTAGGGATTGGCGTCGCAAAATTAGGTGCAAAAAATATTTTTAGAAAAACAGAGGTAAAAAAATTCTTCCTTATGTGGATCATCGCACCAATTATTGCATTTTCATTGGCCTTATTGTTAATATATTTAGCCGATAAATTGAAAATGCTTTAAAAAAAAACACTTTAAATAAGAATTCCGCCAAATACTGCAATTAAATTTGTTATTGTCATATTAAATCGCAATTAGTTTGCTAATAATCAGAATATGGCGTTAATTTGCAATCAAGTTCATAAACACAGTGATCGCAGTTATTAAGAAAGGCAGAGGGATTAGACCCGTTGAAGCCTTAGCAACCCTTTATTTATAAAGAAGGTGCTACATTCTACCAAGATATTTTGGATAGATAACGAAGAGACTTTTCCAGAATTCTTCCTACTTTTTTAATAATTTTTTGGGCGTTACCCTGCGGGTCGGGCTTTTCGCTATATCTGTCATTGCGAAAACGAAGCAATCATTTGATAATATTGCTTCATACTTTCGCAATGCCAGGATGTCGCTGCAATCCCTAACGCAAAATGAATTAATAATTAAAAATGAATAATTAATAATTAAATATTTTTTAGTGCTCTTTGCGTATTTTCTTTGCGGAATTTGCGGTTAAATTTTTTATTTGTGTTAATTTTTATAGCTTTTTTTAATAGAAACGCAAATACTTGAACTAAAAATAATAATTAAAAACACCAATAACCATCAATAATGAGCAACATAAAAGAAGAAATACAAAAACGCATATTGGTACTTGATGGTGCTATGGGAACCATGATTCAGCAATACCGTTTTTCGGAAGAGGATTATAGGGGCGAACAGTTCAAAGATTTTCATGTTTCTGTAAAAGGAAATAACGACATGCTATCCATCACCCAACCCCAAGCCATTAAAGAAATTCACCGGAAATATTTGGAAGCGGGTGCCGACATTATTGAAACCAACACCTTTTCGAGCACCTCCATCGCCATGGCCGATTATGAAATGGAAGATTACGTGTACGAAATCAACTACCAGTCGGCAAAAATAGCCAAGGAAGTTGCCGATGAATTTACGGCTAAAAATCCAGACAAACCGAGATTTGTAGCTGGTTCAATCGGCCCAACCAACAAAACGGCAAGTATGTCGCCCAAAGTAAATGATCCTGGTTTTAGGACAGTCACTTTTAACGATTTAAAATTGGCCTATAAACAACAAACCGAGGCTTTATTAGATGGCGGCGTGGATATTTTATTGGTGGAGACCGTATTTGACACCCTAAACGCAAAAGCTGCCTTGTTTGCCATTGAAGAAGTGAAAGAAGAACGAAATATCGACGTGCCCATTATGTTAAGCGGCACCATCACCGACGCCAGCGGAAGAACCTTGTCCGGACAAACAGCCGAAGCGTTTTTGATTTCGGTATCGCACATTCCTTTATTGTCTATCGGATTTAATTGCGCTTTGGGCGCCAAGCAGTTAACGCCGCATTTGGAAGTGCTGGCAAGAAAGTCGAACCTGCCGGTTTCCGCGCATCCAAACGCCGGATTGCCGAATGCTTTCGGGGAATATGATGAAACGCCCGAGCAAATGGCAGCTCAGATTAAAACCTATCTGGACAAACATTTGGTGCGGATCATTGGCGGTTGCTGCGGCACAACGCCGGCACATATCAGGGCCATTGCCGATTTGGTTAGCCCCCTAGCCCCCGAAGGGGGAATATAAAAAAGGATTTATGAAATGCGCGGTAAAAAAATTAAGATAGTAAATGCAAGAAGATAAATTACATATAGAAAATAAATCAGGTGTCAGGTATTTAAAACTTTCCGGGTTGGAACCGCTGATTGTAACGCCTGAAAGCAATTTCATCAATGTTGGCGAACGCACCAATGTGGCGGGTTCGCGCAAGTTTTTGCGCCTGATTAAGGACGGGAAATTTGACGAGGCACTGGCCATTGCAAGGCATCAGGTGGAAGGCGGCGCGCAAATTATTGACGTGAACATGGATGACGGATTGATCGACGGAAAAGAAGCCATGGTCCAGTTTCTGAATTTGATTGCTTCAGAACCCGATATTTCCCGTGTTCCGGTGATGATCGACAGTTCAAAATGGGAGATTATTGAAGCTGGTTTGCAGGTGGTGCAGGGAAAATGCGTGGTCAATTCCATCAGCCTAAAAGAAGGGGAAGCCACCTTCATAAAGCAGGCAAAACTGATCAAGCGTTACGGCGCGGCGGTAATCATCATGGCATTTGATG
>JAQVGD010000123.1 GCA_028696945.1 Lutibacter sp. | reverse complement strand
GCCAGGATTTACTCTTCAATGCCTAACGCAAATCGTTTCCAAACAAAAACTAATTTCAGTTCAAATTTATAGATACCTTAAAATCTGTCATTTAGCTAAAAATATCAATCGAAGAAATTTTGAAACAGTGCTTTTGCCGTTTTCCAATTCTCTTTATTGATACAGTATTTTATTTTTGGTGGATTTAATTCTCCCTGAATTAAACCTGCATTTCTCAATTCTTTTAAATGTTGTGAAATGGTCGATTGCGCCAAAGGAAATATATCCACCAAATCGCCCGTAAAACAACAAGACTGATTTTCTAAATGTTTTAGAATGGCAATCCGTGTTGGATGTCCCAATGCCTTGGCAAAACGCACCAATTGTTCGGTATCTTCTTTATAAATAATATTTCCGGTAGTTTTTTTCATTTCCAATCGTAAAAGTACGATTGGTAATTAGGATTAAATATGATGTATGTCATCTTTGACAAATTTTTTTTCAACAAATAAAAATATGAAGTTTTATAATGCTAGAAATCAACTATTTAAATTTTTACTTATTAGATTTAACTTTTAATATCTAATATCTAATGGTAATTTATAAGATTTGTGCGACTTAAAAATCGGAGATTTTTCGGACGTAGCAAATCGTTAGTTGAATGTTTGTCGGTTTGTTATTTAGTTTAAAAGTAAGCATAAATTTTATGAGGTGTAGGCAACTGGCTCTATTTAGTTCTTTTCAGTTTCGGTGGATTTTGTCGAGTATCAAAAATATCTGCAATTTTTATAAATCCATTTTCCGTATCGACAGAATAAATCAGTTTGTAGTTTTTGAAAACTAAATATCGATATTCAATTTTTCTCTGTTTTAATAACTCTTCTTCTTGTCCTATGTGCGGTGTTTTTATTAACTTTTTTGGCTCGTTAACACTTCCTTTCACAAGTTTTTTAGCAATTTTTGAACCTGCTTCCTTTTCGTAATATTTATAGATTTCGTCAAGTTGAGTTTCCGCAAATTCAGACCAAATAATTTTTAATGACATTATTCGTATTTGGCTAAAAGTTCAGAACTACTTTTAAATCGATTGTTACTAAAATCAGATTCCGATTTGTCAATTCGCTTATACAACTCATTCTGAGTCATTGGTTTAAGTATTCGCTCGTCAGAAGTATCTTTTTCTTTTCTCAAAATAGTTTCAAGCCGAGAAATGGTTTTCTCACTTTGTATTCTAAGAATTTTTTGAATAAATGATAATTTTCTAGTTTCTAAATTCATACATTAATTACTTTTAATCAAAAATACAAAATCTATTTTAAATTCAGAGTTAAATTTATCTTAGGGATTTCAAATCCGCTTGTTGCCAACGGTTTAGTATTAAGATTTGTGCGACTGAAAAATCGGAGATTTTTCCGCCAGAACAAATTTTTATTGAATGTTTATCGGTTTGTATTTAGTTTAAAAGTAAGCATAAATTTTATGCATTGTTGGCAACTGTACGGTCTATTTCTTGACTTTACTTTTTGATTTATTAAGCATTTCTCTTTTTGTATTTAACAAACTTGTTAAATCAACACTAGGAAGAGTGTATTTTCCTAAAGGGCAATACGAAGTCATTGATGATAGAAAGTTTCTTAAATTGTTTATTGAAATTGAAACACCAGAAGACCATAAAAATTCAGATTTTTCATGTTCAGTGAGTTTTGAATTTATGTTAAAGCTAAAAATTGAAACACCTTCAGCAAAAATATCATAACCTGGATTTTGATTGTCATTTCCATTTATGTCTACTTTAGTAAAAATGATATATTTATTATCTTCATTTTTGATGTCTCTAACAATAAAATCAATGTCAATATCATATTGTTTTAGTAACTCTTTTTTATTTACAGAGTTATCTTCTGGTTCAATAAAATTGTATCTAGAATTTATTATAAAAAATTCCTCTAGAATTAAATCTGAATTAATTAACTTCATTATGCTGTTAATTGTTTTTTAATAATTTTCATTGATTTTTTAACTTCATCAGTCCATGTGTCCTTATTTTCAGACTTTAAATTAGTATAGATAGACCAACCAAATTCTTTCGAGCCTTGACTGAATTCTCTCGTGAAATTTCCATAATTAAAATCAATGTCAGAATTATTATATTCTTTTTCTTTGACTCTTATTTCAAAATCTAAATCAAGCTTATCTTTTAATTTTGCAAGGGTTATAAAATTTAACAATTTAGTTCCTCTATAAATTTGGGTTAAATAACTTGCTGAAGCACCTATGAGTTCAGCTACGCTCTTTCTGTTTAAGTTCTTTTTGTCAGTTATAATTGAAATTTCTGAAAGTACCTTGGACGCTAATATTTTTGCTTCTATATCATAGTCTACTTCATGATTATCAAATAAATTGTCAAAAGCTAAATCAAGATTCTGGATATTTTTTTCTGATGATTTCATATTCGGATTTTCCTACTGAATTAATTATTGGATTGTTTTTCTTATTGTTATTTTGACTTTTTTTCTTTTTAAAAAGCTTACAAGCAATAACTACGAAGGTTTTGTCTTCAAGCGAAACTTCTTTACAATATAATCTGTCATTGTCATTTCCTTTAAAGAATTTCATTGCAGTTACATCCTTGCACTTGTCATTTATATTTTCTTTATCGTAAACGTCTGTATTTCTATGTCCATCTAAAATTATTCCACAGATGTATTTGAATTTTTTTCTGTGCTTTTCATCTTGGTTAATATATTCAAATATTTCTTCCCAATCATCAATATCTACACAAATAATTCTTTTTCCATCAGAACTTTTAGTTATTTCTTTCGCTTTCTTCATTGCAAAATTAAGCTATAGGTTAATCATATGCAAATTTATTAACATTTTTTGAACATTTATTAAATTATTCGTTCTTGTTATTAACAAGGTTATTATCTTTCAGCTATCATTTTTTATTACTGTATAGTATTGTTGCCAACATCTAATATCAAACATCAAACACAATCAAACATCAAACATCTAACGAGTTTTTATAAGATTTGTGCGACTTAAAAATCGGAGATTTTTCGGACGTAGCAAATCGTTAGTTGAATGTTTGTCGGTTTGTTATTTAGTTTAAAAGTAAGCATAAATTTTATGAGGTGTAGGCAACTGGCTCTATTTAGTTCTTTTCAGTTTCGGTGGATTTTGTCGAGTATCAAAAATATCTGCAATTTTTATAAATCCATTTTCCGTATCGACAGAATAAATCAGTTTGTAGTTTTTGAAAACTAAATATCGATATTCAATTTTTCTCTGTTTTAATAACTCTTCTTCTTGTCCTATGTGCGGTGTTTTTATTAACTTTTTTGGCTCGTTAACACTTCCTTTCACAAGTTTTTTAGCAATTTTTGAACCTGCTTCCTTTTCGTAATATTTATAGATTTCGTCAAGTTGAGTTTCCGCAAATTCAGACCAAATAATTTTTAATGACATTATTCGTATTTGGCTAAAAGTTCAGAACTACTTTTAAATCGATTGTTACTAAAATCAGATTCCGATTTGTCAATTCGCTTATACAACTCATTCTGAGTCATTGGTTTAAGTATTCGCTCGTCAGAAGTATCTTTTTCTTTTCTCAAAATAGTTTCAAGCCGAGAAATGGTTTTCTCACTTTGTATTCTAAGAATTTTTTGAATAAATGATAATTTTCTAGTTTCTAAATTCATACATTAATTACTTTTAATCAAAAATACAAAATCTATTTTAAATTCAGAGTTAAATTTATCTTAGGGATTTCAAATCCGCTTGTTGCCAACATCTAATATCAAACATCTAACATCTAATATCTAACTTTTAATATCTAATATCTAACTTTTAATATCTAATATCTAACTTTTAATATCTAATATCTAACATCTAATATTAATTAGTTGAAATATTTTTTCTTCAACCAAAATGAAACCCTCACTAATAAAATAAGCGCAGGCACTTCAACCAAAGGACCAACAACGCCCGCAAATGCTTGTCCGGAGTTCAATCCAAAAACTGCAATTGCTACCGCAATAGCCAATTCAAAATTGTTTCCTGCTGCCGTAAAGGCAACTGCCGCCGTTTTATCGTACGTAGCGCCCATTGCTTTGGTGACAAAGAAACCAATAAGAAACATGATTGCAAAGTAAATTAACAATGGCACCGCAATAATTAATACATCCATTGGGATTTCAACAATCAATTCCCCTTTTAAAGAAAACATTACCACAATGGTAAACAACAAAGCAATTAATGTTAATGGAGAAATGGTTGGAATAAATTTTTGATTGTACCAATCTTCTCCTTTAAATTTCACTAAAATCAACCTGCTTAATATTCCCAAAACAAATGGAATTCCCAAATAAATTGCCACACTTTCGGCAATTGTTGCTATGGAAATATCAACAATGGCACCTTCAAAACCAAAATAGGGCGGGAGTACAGTGATAAAAAGCCAGGCATAAAAACTATAGGCAAATACTTGGAAAATACTGTTTAAGGCCACCAAACCAGCACCATATTCACTACTTCCTTCGGCCAAATCGTTCCAAACCAACACCATGGCAATGCAACGCGCCAAGCCAATTAAAATTAAGCCTACCATATATTCCGGGTAGTCCTGTAAAAAGATAATGGCCAAAACAAACATTAAGATAGGTCCTATGATCCAGTTTAAAATCAACGAAATGGAAAGGATTTTCACGTTTGTAAATATTTTTGGCAGAAGCGCATAATTCACTTTCGCCAACGGCGGATACATCATGACAATTAATCCGATAGCGATGGGAATATTGGTGGTTCTGCTGCTAAAGGAATTGATTAATGTTGGAAATGACGGAATAAAATAGCCAATCGCCACACCAATTGCCATTGCTGTAAATATCCATAAGGTTAAATAACTGTCGAGGAAGCTTAGTTTTTTCATAATTATTGTTGAATCGTTTAATTGTGTAATTGTTTATTTAATGAATTCTATAACCAAATAATTTCATAATCATACGATTAAATTTTTTAGTCTCTTTTCTTTATTTTTTAATTTTTGAGAAAACATAAACTATTTCAGTAGCAATTTGGTTGCTTCTTTCTTTATATTTTTCAGCCTGTTTCGGGGTATTGTCAAATTCTTTTGGGTCGTCGTATTTTATAGGAATACGTTTTTCTGCTCCAGCAATAAACGGACAATTGGCATCGGCATGAGAACAGGTCATAATGGCGGCAAACTCACTTTTCGGATTGAAAGAATGGTCAAAAGTTTTGGAAAATCCAATAATGGGATGTTCGTTTTCGGTGTATTTAATGGCATAAACAGGATTTTTATCTTCCGATAAAACTTCAATTTCAAAACCTGCCTGTTCCAATGTTTTTGCTGCCATAGGAAATAGAGCCGTAGCTTCTGTTCCGCCCGAATAGCAAAAAACATTTTTTAGTTGGTAAAAATGCGCGGCTGCCTGTGCCCAAACTTGCGATAAATGACTTCTGCGTGAATTGTGCGTGCAAATAAAATTGAGGTTTGCATTTTTATTTTCATTTACCTTAGATTGAATATAATCAATTAGAGGTTGTAAGGTTTGTTTGCGTTCATTGGAAATTGTGTCTAAATTTAATGAAGCAATGGTGTTTTTTATTTGTTGGTAAAGCATTGTTTGCAGATTTATCGATTAACAACAGCCATTACCAGGCTTACAACAGTCGGGTTTACGGGCAAATACCGTGATACTGAAGATTCCTGTATCAGAATTTTTAAATGATGCAAGTGCCTCTTCATCTAAATAATTTTTTAAAATATCATCTGGAAGCAAAATAGATTTCTCTTTCTGAATTTTTATGTCAACAAAACCACTTTCCAAAATTAAATCTAAATAAGTTTCCTTTTGAATGGCGCCAGATACGCATCCTGCGTACATTTCTGCTTCTTGCGTGAGTTCAGTTGGTAAATCTCCAATTAAAACCACATCAGAAATGCTAAAATGTCCGCTGGGTTTTAGAACTCTAAGTATTTCTTGAAACACATTCCTTTTATTGGGAACTAAATTTAAGACGCAATTACTTACCACAACATCAACCACACCAGAAGTTAGCGGCAATTTCTCAATATCTCCCTGCCTGAATTCCACATTGTTAAAACCTCTTTTTTCTGCATTTTCACGTGCTTTTTCTATCATAATTGGGGTAAAATCAATACCAATTACTTTTCCCTTTTCACCTGTTTGCGCTCTGGCCACAAAGCAATCGTTGCCCGCGCCACTTCCTAAATCCAGTACTGTATCGCCTTCCTTAATTAGAGCGAAAGCTGTTGGAAGTCCACAACCCAAACCCAAATCGGCCTCCGGATTGTAGCCTTCTATAGTTTCATAACTATCGCTCATAATGTTATAAACTTCGGTTGAACATCCTCCAGTTCCGCAGCATGAGGCCGTGTTTTCATTTTTATCTTGCAAAGCAATTTCACTGTATTTTTGTTTTACTAAATCCTTCAATTCTTTGTCGGTTTTCATATAAATTTCAATTTATCGTATTAAAATAATAATTAAATTAAATTTTTAGCAACATTGGCTTTTTAGGGTGCTATCCTGATTTAAAAATTCGATAAAAAGCTTTTTGCTTTCTTGCCAAACTTCCTCATTTATGCAATAGCAAACACTTGTGCCTTCAACATTTCCTTTAATCAACCCCAAATTTTTAAGTTCTTTTAGGTGTTGTGAAATTGTGGGTTGTGCCAATCCGATTTCTTCAACCAAATCACCACAAATACAAGCATCCAATTTAAAAAGTTGTTGTAAAATAGCTACTCTGGCTGGATGTCCAAAAGCTTTTGCAATGGTTGCTATTTGGTTTTGTTCTGCAGTAAATTTTTCAGATTTCGTAGTTCCCATATTGCTGTATTAATCTATTGCAATATTACGATTAAATAATAAATATGCAAATATTTTTTTTAATTTATGAAGTATAAAATAATATGATTTTATATCAATTTGGTTGATATTATGTTTGATTTACAACTTTATAATGCGAATTAAGGTTAAAATGATGAGAAATCAATAGAAAAAGGCATCAAAATATTTGTATAAAATCCTGATAATAAGTATGATTATAGTTAAGTTTTAACATTATAGATAACATGGTTATTCAGGCTAAAGCAGTAAAATTAATAAAAATACACCAATATATGAGACAAATACGAAGAGGAATTACAATAGCACTGTCAAAGATTTACCAATAATAACCAACCTGAATTTACAGACCAAGGATTAAAGGGTTAATGGTACATATATTTGGAAAATTAGCTGCTTGTTTTTTAAATCCAATTCTTAACCCTTAATTTGCCTTTATCAATTGTTAATTTTAAGAGTGTCATATTGGCATATCTCAAAAAATGGCAATACTTTTGCAGACGACTACAAGATAACTATTTTATGAAAAAATTATGAGTAAGAAGAAAGACAGCAAAGAATCAAATGATACAAATGATAAGGAAATAAATCAGCAAGAAACACAGGAATTAAGTGTTGAAGAACAGTTGAAACAAGAACTTATTCAAGAAAAAGATAAATTTTTACGATTATTTGCCGAGTTCGAAAATTATAAAAAACGAACTTCTAGAGAAAGGATTGAGTTATTTAAAACTGCCAACGAAGATTTAATGACAGTTTTATTGCCAATTTTGGATGATTTTGATAGGGCTTTGAATGAAATTAAAAAATTCGAAGATGAAGATGATGAACTTTTAAAGGGCGTAGAGTTGATAAATAATAAATTACGAAACACTTTAGCCCAAAAAGGCTTAAGTAATATTAGTGTAAATGAGGGAGATACTTTTGATGTTGAATTGCATGAAGCCATTTCACAAATTCCTGCACCAAATGATGATTTAAAAGGGAAAATTATTGATGTTCTTGAACAAGGATATAGGTTAGGCGAAAAAGTCATCAGATATCCAAAAGTAGTAACGGGACAATAAATCAAAAACAATGAAGCAAGATTATTATGAAATATTGGGTATTTCCAAAAATGCCACACCTGCAGAAATCAAAAAGGCCTATCGTAAAAAAGCCATAGAATACCATCCCGATAAAAATCCGGGAAATAAAGCAGCGGAAGAAAAGTTTAAAAAAGCAGCGGAAGCTTATGAGATATTGAGTAACGAAAATAAAAAAGCACGTTACGACCAATATGGTCATGCAGCATTTGAAAATGGAGGAGGAAATGGCTATGGTGGCGGTGGAATGAACATGGAAGATATTTTCAGCCAGTTTGGAGATATTTTTGGCGGTGGTTTTGGTGGCGGCAGCTTTGGTGGTTTTAGTGGAGCAAGTAGGGGAAGAGCTCGTGTTAAAGGCAGTAATTTGCGGATAAGAGTTAAATTAAATTTAGAAGAAATAGCAAATGGCGTAGAAAAAAAGGTAAAAGTTCGCAGAAAAGTGATGGCTGAAGGTGCTACTTATAAAACGTGTACCACCTGTAATGGTGCTGGTCAGGTAATGCGCGTTACCAATACCATTTTAGGTCGCATGCAAACTGCTTCTACTTGCCCAACTTGCCACGGAACAGGTGAAATTTTAGACAAAAGACCAAAAAATGCGGATAGTGACGGATTAGAACTTAAAGAAGAAACTGTTTCTATAAAAATTCCAGCCGGAGTTACCGAAGGAGTTCAACTCAAAGTAAACGGAAAAGGAAATGCGGCACCTGGAAACAATGCAATTGATGGAGATTTAATTGTGGTAATTGAAGAAATACCTCACGAAACATTAAAAAGAGAAGGAACAAACTTACACTTCGACTTGTACATTAATTTTTCAGAAGCGGTTTTGGGAATTTCAAAAAACATAGATACGGTAACAGGAAAGGTAAAAATTAAAATTGAGCCTGGAACACAATCTGGAAAAATTTTACGTTTGCGAGGAAAAGGATTGCCTAGTATAGACAATTATGGAAATGGTGATTTGTTAATACATATTAATGTTTGGACACCTCAAACACTTTCAACGGAACAAGAAGCTTTTTTTGAAGCCAATAAAAAGGACGAAAATTTTAAACCAAATCCTTCAAAATTAGACAAATCATTTTTTGAAAAAGTGAAAGATATGTTTTCATAAAATTAAACATTAAAAAATTTTTTCTTTTTTGAAAATAAACTATATTTGAAAAGTTATTGGTGAAATATCCAATAACACTTTTTCTTTTTCATAGCAATTTTCCCACTCAATCTTTGAGTGGGTTTTTTTATTGGTAAATTTTAGTTTATTTTTGCAAAAAATTAGTAGGTCGTCTTATCGCTTCAATTTATTGGAGAGGAAAGTCCGGACACCAAAGAGTAGCATAGTGGATAACATCCATCCGGCGCAAGCCGAGGACAAGTGCAACAGAAAGCAAGTACAGTTCGGCTGTAGTGAAACCAGGTAAACTCTATGCGGTGAAATGCCATGTATATTGAAATTTTAGTGTGACTCGCATTATTTCAAGGGGTAGGCAGCTTGAACTATAAAGCAATTTATAGTCTAGATAAATGATAAGAACTTTTCGAAGTACAGAATCCAGCTTACAGACCTACTTATTTTTTTACCATATTCTTAATATCTATATCGTTTTCGCAATCCTTTTTTGTCGTTTTAAAAATAATAAGGTTTGTAAATATTTTATCTACAAAAATGAGCTAGATACTACCATTTTATTAATTAAAGGAATCATTTTTCGTACCTTCGCTAAATTAAAATAACTTAATTAAAATTATAGATATGGCTTTTGATATTGAAATGATTAAAGGTGTTTATAGCAGAATGACAGAACGTGTTGATGCCGCTAAAACTGTAGTAGGAAAACCTTTAACCTTAGCTGAAAAAATATTATACAACCACCTTTGGGATGGCAAAGCGAAAACAGCTTTTGTTCGTGGAAAAGATTATGTGGATTTTGCGCCGGACAGAATTGCCTGTCAGGATGCAACCGCACAAATGGCCTTGCTTCAATTTATGCAAGCAGGTAAAACCAAAGTGGCTGTGCCAACAACCGTTCACTGTGATCACTTAATTCAAGCCAAAATTGGTGCTGATAAG
>JAQVGD010000122.1 GCA_028696945.1 Lutibacter sp. | reverse complement strand
TTCAAGATTATCTTGAGCATCATAGAAATCCATCTAATAAAGATAGTGATGATAATATTATTTTGGAATAAGAATTTCATTCTTCATAGAAACCTATGGACTTGCAGTCCATAGTGGTTTAGTTTAAATTATGCCTAACAAGTTTGTATTATGATTTGTACGCCGTAAAAATCGAAGAATTTTAGGATGAACAAATTTTTTGTTGAATGTTTGTCGTTTGTATTCCTTCAAATTTAATGTAAATTTATGAGGTATTGGTAACAGTTTTTTATTCAAGTTCAATCAATTTTATTTCATCGCTTTGAAGTCGTGTAAAAGTCCCAACCACAAAATCTTGATTTTCGAGTTTTGCATCAAGCGAATCACAAAGATTGTTGCAATCAATTTCAATTTGATTCAAAAGTTTATAGCCAGAAGTTGTTGTAATAAAAACTTTGTCCGTTTGTTTTTAAATCTATATCAAATGAGGTTTCAGAGCCCACTTCTTGGGTTGATGTTATTTCTTGTAGTGTATATTTTAAGGAATTTCCATCCGCAGGAGGATTGTCAACTTGTTTTACCACAACTTTAATATCATAAATATATCCTGATTGATAATCAAATCCTTCTATGCTATTATAAAATTTAAACCAACTATCAGAACCAATATTATTACTTCCTGTACCATTAGAGTTAAAAACAGCCCTTCTCCCAAACCTGTATTTTGATAACGGTTAATCCGCATATCAATAGTTTGAGATTGAGCGTTAAATAATAGCTATTTAATACTTTAAAAGAATGTGTTAAATTGTTGCCAGCTATCTTTTTTTAGCAGATAATTAGGTTTTATTTTTATTCAATGATGGATAAGGAATAAATTCAATTTCGTCTCCTTCAATTTTAGGAAATGATTGTGTTTCCCATTTCTGTTTGGCTTTTTCAATCAATTCTTTGCTTGATGCAACAAAGTTCCAATCAATAAATCGCTCTTCGGGAAAAGGCTTCCCACCAAAAATATAAATGGTGCTATTTTCCTGAATGGTAAATTCACATAGTTTGCTATCTTTTGCCACTAATAATTGTTTAGGGTCATAAATATTCCCATCACTTTCAATGTCACCTTCAAGAATATACAAACCCGATTCACCATAAAGCTGCGTCCCAATATTTACCGTCTGTTTTGTTTTGCTTTTTATTTCGAGCATATACAGTTTGCTAAAAACTGGAACTGGTGATTTTTTACCAAAGGCTTCACCTGCCACCAATTTAAATTGCAGGTTTCCCTCTGTCCATTTTGGAATTTCTTTTTCTTCAATATGTGAAAATTGCGGCTCCATTTGCTCTAGGTCTTTAGGCAATGCCACCCAGATTTGCAAACCATGCATATCTAATTGAGCGTCTCGTAAATATTTGGGAGTTCGTTCGGAATGAACAATTCCTTTACCTGCCGTCATCCAATTAACTGCGCCGGGCTTTATTTCCACTTCATTTCCAAGAGTATCACGGTGCATAATGCTGCCTTCAAATAAAAAAGTGAGGGTTGAAAGTCCTATATGTGGATGAGGTAAAACATCAAAATTCTCCCGTTCATTTAATTTAACAGGACCCATATGATCTATATAAATGAAGGGTCCCACCATTCTTTTTTGACGGAACGGCAATAAGCGCCCCACCATAAATTTACCTATGGTGGCGGCTCTTTCTTCTATAATCAGTTTGATATTTGACATAAGCTGTAAAAATTTAATTTATCGCTTTTCCAATTGTCTTTGTAATTTATTTTCTACATCGGTCAAAAGTGTATGGAAATTATCTCCATATTCTGAAGCAAATGGGTCTTTGCCTGGAATACCTAGGCGAATACTGACCTGCTTTTGTTGGGTCGCTTTATCTTTTTTATCTTCTAAATAGACATCTGCCCATTCAATTTTGTCATAAAACCGACTAAGACGTGAGATAGATTTGCGTATTGTATCTTTCACATCTTCTCCAATAGTGATGTCAACCGCCTCGACGTTAATTTTTATTCCCGTGATGTTCTCATTGTATTGCATAAATTTATTTTTTAAGATTATTTAATGTTTAATTTGATTGTCTTTTGCAACGCCTTCATCATAAATTGAATTCGTTTTTTAAGGTATTTATTTTAAATAAGCTGAATACATCCAAACTAACTTTTCCTGTTCGCGAATGTAATCACTCATCAGTGCATTTGTTCCTTCATCTTCTGTATCTGCGGACAACTCTAAAAGTTCTCGCTGAAGAATAATAATAATTTTGAATGATTCAAGCGTGTCTTTCACATCTTTTGTTCCGTCAGCCACTTCAGAACTTTCTTTAATTTTCGCTTCTTTTTGATAGATTGAGAATTTGTGGTTTGGGGTGTGACCAAGTGTACGAATTCGTTCTGCTATTTCATCAATTTTTATAAATAAATCTTCGTAAAGCTCTTGAAATTTATCGTGTAGCTCGAAGAATTTATCTCCTTTTATGTTCCAATGATATCCTCTGATATTCTGATAAAAGATTGAATAATCTGCTAAGAGTTCATTGAGTTTTTCTGCAAGTACTTTGGATTTTGCTATATCTAATCCGATTGAATTTAATTTTGTCATTTTCTTATGTTTTATAATTAATATTTATGTTTTATTTTATTTATTAACGGTTGATTTCAACCAATATTTTTACTTCTGAAGGGTCTTTGGTTAAAGCTTCAAATCCCTTTTCCACTACCTCATCTAATGAAATAACGCTGGTGATTAGTTTTTCTACAGGTAATCTTCCGCTACTGATTAATGCAATTACCTGAGGGAAAATATTGCGATAGGCAGCTGTCCCTATTATGGTTAATTCTCTTAAAGTTTGATTTAAGGCATTGTGAGTCACTTCTTTACCAAAAAGAGCAACCAATACGGCCGTTCCTCCATTGCGAAGACTGTTTATTCCTGTATCAAATGAAGCTTGAGCTCCGGCAGAATCAATAAAAATATCAACTCCATTACCAGTCATTTCTTTAATTTTTTGAGGAATATCTTTGTCTCTTGCGTCAAAAGTGTGTGTAGCTCCAACTTCTTTGGCCTTTTTTAATCTGTTTTCTGAGAGGTCACTCACAAAAATTTGTGATGCACCAGTTGCTACGGCAACTTGTACCGTTAGCAGCCCAATAGGACCTGCTCCTGCAATTAATACCGTGTCACCCATTTTCATTCCGCTTCGTTGTACCGCGTAGGCTGCAACGGCGGCAGGCTCCACAATGGCACCTTGTTCAAAAGTCATGGAATCTGGTATTTTATGCACCATATAGTCTTCGACCACCACATATTTTGCAAACCCGCCGTTAGACGTTAAACCTACAAAACCGAGTGGTTCCGAAAGGTTGTATTCACCAGTGGCGATAAATGGGCTTTCAGGGTTTTTAAAAATTGGTTCCACCGTAACGCGATCGCCTATTTTGATGTTTTTTACGTTTTTACCAACTTCTTCAACTACTCCCGAAAACTCGTGCCCGAGGGTGGTTGTTCCTTGGTGTCCGTTGAGGAGGTAGGGTTTGTCAACCGGAATTAGTTGTGGACCGTGGGTGTATTCGTGTAAATCTGAACCACATATACCAGTGAATTTTACCGCAATCTTTATTTGATTATCGTTGGGAGAAGGAACTTCGGTTTCTTCTACTCTAATATCTTTCGCTGCGTACCAGCGAGCTGCTTTCATCATCGTCATAATTCTCTCTTTTTAAGTTAATAATTTTATATTTTGATATCTGTTTTACAGATTTTTAAAATGCCAAATAATTTCTGAATAAAAATATTTCTGTTGTTAAGCATTTATCTTTGTCCAAATAGAACCATTTTTAGTAGTATGCTTTTCTAAATTTCCTTTTGAAACGAGTTCATTTAGAACATCTTCACTTTCGATTCTTGGCATTCCCGAAAGTACGGAAAATTCTTTTGCCGTAAGTGAAGGATAAATTAAAAAGAGTGTTTTCCAATTTTTACTATATTCACTTTTAGGGATATCGGCATTCAATTTTAGAATGGCCATTTCGTAAAAGGCATACGGTCTTGCACCATAAACAATTTCTTTATTGCCAGCATCATCTAAAAAGAAGATAGTTGGAAATCCTCTTACGCCATATTCTCTGGCTAGTTGCAGATCCTCTTCAAATAATGTTTTTGCCTTTCCTTCAAAATCAGTTTTTAATTGCGCAACATTAAGTCCTACATTTTTGGCTGCAGTTGCCATGTGCTCCCATTTTGCAAGGTTTTTTTTCTTTAAAAACATCATTTCTCGCATTTCTCTCATAAACAAAACAGCGATGTCCTCATCTTGTAATTGTGCCGCTTTAAATGCGATAGAAGGAGGGTAAGATGAGTTGAGTGGGTCTTCTAACCATAAATCACCATCTATAGGCATATCGTAGTGAATACTCACCTCATCCCAATGTTCTGCTACATCGGATGGTTTGCTAATGCCGCCACTGTTGTAATCCCAGTTGGGCAATAGTCCACCCATTCTGTATTCAATGTCGATATGTTGGCCATATTCTAATTTCAGTTTTCTCAATTGTGGTTCAATTCCCCAACAAGAGGAGCAAATTGGATCTGTAAAGTAAACTAATCGAATCTGTTTTCCAGTAGATTTAATAATTTTAGCAGTTGAATCAGTGGCTTCCAGATTGGTGTTTTCACACATTCCAGTTTCTATGTCACATAATAACGGATTTGTTTTTTTTGTTTCGTTATTCATATTTTTGTTTTTGATTTTCCATGACAAGTTGTGAGGCTTAACAAAGAAATTAATAATGCTAAGAGATTGATTTTAATTGTCATATTAATATTTAGTTCTTAATAAGAATACAAATATAAGTTGAATTAAATGTATATTTGATATGGATTTCCTTTTGGGAAGTAGTTTCTTAGAAGAAACTACCTGCGGGGGATTAATAGTATATTTTACATTTTTTAGCAATTAAAACTAATGAAAAAGAAAGCAATAGTAAACGATACGCCCACTTGTCAGGTTAGGATGCAAGCCATTAGCGATACGATGAGCATTTTATCTGGAAAATGGAAGTTTCATATTTTGGGAACACTCATAGAAGGTAACAAATTAGGATTTATGGATTTGTTACGAGAAGTGAACGGAATTGGAACAAAAATGCTTTCCAAGGAACTTAAAGACTTGGAAATAAACCATTTGGTTAATCGAACCGTTATGAATACAAAACCGATAACTGTTGAGTATGCGATTACTGAATACGGTGCAACGCTCTCCCCACTTATTAATGAGTTGGCCAAATGGGGCATTGAATATAGACAGTCAGTTCACGGTTCTACCTGATTTTTAAATCTTACACACTTAATGCAATAGTGTCAATTACTATAACCTTAATTTAATTCACTTCTTCCGATGTTGCAAACTCTTTCATTTTTGTAATCAAATCATTCTCAACGGTATATACCTGAACCCATTTTTGCTCTAGCTCTCTTCCATATCGTTTTACTTTTTGATGTTCTTTGCCTAACACAACAACTGTATTTCCTTCAACGATATAAAACTCTTAGAAATTTTATTTTTTCTTAATTTAGCTAAAGAATATGCTGAAATTAGAACCTCTAGTTTATAGTATGTGTAACTTAAATAGTTGAAAAACACGCTTCTATTACTTCGCAATTGTATGAACCCATTTCTCAAAGGCACCCATAAAGCTTTTAAGGAAATCTTTGGTAGAGTCGTTGATAAGTTTACCCTTATCGTCAAAAAGCGCTGCAGCTCCTCCAATGTAAGCTTCTGGCTGTGCCATAGCAAGTGCATTTACAAAAGTTAGTGATTGTCTTAAATGATGATTTGCTCCAAAACCACTGATAGCACCAATAGAAACACTAACAATAGCGCAAGGTTTTCCGTTCCAAGAGTTTTTACCATAAGGACGAGAACCTACATCAATAGCATTTTTTAAAACTGCTGGAACTGAGCGATTATATTCGGGTGTTAAAAATAAAAGTCCATTAGCATTATTAATCTCCTCCTTAAATGCTACCCATTCTTTTGGTGGATTTGCTTCTAAATCTTCATTAAACATTGGGAGATTTGCAATGTTTATAATTTCAAAAGACAAAGATTCTGGTGCCAACGCTATCAATGCTTTAGCTGTTTTTAGGTTAAAGGACTCTTTACGAAGACTTCCTACTATTACTGCGATTTTATATTTTTTCATAATTCTTATTTAGATTATACTATTGAATTAAAATATTACTTCTTACTTATTAGTGAATATTTAAAAGTGTAAAAGACTTTTAAGATTAGGCAAACAAACCATATTACAGCGTATTCTTTCTTTTTCCAAGATTATTACTGATTCGTAAGAATCAATTCCTTTATTAATCATCCCATTCTTCACGGATTTCTTTCATTAGATCGTTATACCGTTCTATTAATTTAGCAGATATTTTCTTAGATGATTTGTGTAATTTTCTTAACTGCAACGATAACAAAATACTAAAAAGCCCTGCAAACAGAAAATTTAGGGCTACTAATACTACAACACTCATTCCCGCGAAAAGTGGATTCCAAATAAGGATGAATGATACGACTGTACCAATAATACCTAAGATTAAAAGTCCGCCCCAATTTTTACTACCATATTTTTTGATGTCAATGGCAAAACCGATCGTTGAAATTGAACGAAATAGGATTGCGAAACCGATATAAAAAGCTAGAACAGTAATGGACAATGCAGGATTTAGCAATAATAAAAATCCTACAATTAAAGTGATAATGCCGAATGCCAATGACCAGCCCCAATTGTCTAATTGATCTTTGCTAGCAATAGAAAAAACAATTTCTGAAAGCCCACCAAACAAAAATGACAATGAAAATAATAAAGATAAAGTCAATAGTGAACCTGCTGTTGAGGTAAATACCACAATGCTCACAATTACAAAGAATACACCCACAAGTAACGGAATGTACCAATGTTTAATCGTGTGTTTTAAAGTTTTTAAAAAAGATGTTTCCAAGGTTGTATTTTTTAAGAGTTACTATTTTTTTTACTTCTGCTCTGTGTGTTTAAGACATTGTTTTAATGTTATGAATAACGCCTCCATCTACCAGAATATCTGTACTGGTTATAAAACGCGCAGCATCACTTGCTAAAAAGTATATGACATCTGCAATATCTTCTGGTTGACCATTTCGCTTTAATGGTGTTGCTTGTTTTATCATTTCCATTCTTTCAGGATGTTCTTCAGCTGCTTTTAATGCCATGGGTGTTTCAATAACTCCTGGTGAAACAGATACAATTCTTGCACCTTTTTCTCCCCATTTATCAGCATTTTTATGGGTTAACAATTGCACACCTCGTTTTGCAAAATTGTACATGATATCCGAATCATTATTTACAAACCGACTCACAATTTCAAAAGAATCTGGTGCTTGTGGATTTGTGAGCGCTTCATCATATTTTTTGTTTGTTGGAACTGTATGTGCCATCATAGAAGAAAGCAAAATAGCTACTGAATCTTTTACAGCAAGCTTGTAAAAAGCATCTACTAAAAGGTCTGTTGCAACTAAATCTATTGTATATACTTTTTTTAGGTCTTTAACTGTTCCACTTACTCCGGCAGTATGAATTAATGCTTTTAAAGAACCATTATCAGCAACATATTGGGTCAGTTTTGCTATATCTTTTTTATCTGTAATATCACAGGCAATTCCTGTGACATCAAATCCTTCTTTTGATAATATTTCCACTGTTTCATCAACAATTTCTTGCGAGTAATCCGTTAAAATTAATGGTTGATTTTTAAAAGCTCTAGCACAAGCCTGACCTATGCCTCCAGCTCCTCCTGTAATAACTATTAGGTTTTTTTGAACTTTCATTTTTCTATAATTTTTAAATTGATTTGTTTTTTTAGTTTTGATCGAAATCTGCTATAAATAACTAAAACATCCCATCAATTGCGATGGGATGTTCAGTACTTAGCTATTTTTTAGAAAACCTATCCCTTGGTAGGTTTTGGCGCCCATTTATCATAGGGTGTCATGTCGAAGCTGTTTACTTCGGCCATAGTTAAGCCAAGTGCTTTTGCCACGCCTTGTCCATATTCTGGATCTGCTTTAAAACAGTTTCTGATATGACGGATCTGAATAAATTTATCTGCACCACCCACTTGAGCAGCTGTATTGTTAAATAGCAAATCTGCTTTGCCATCAGCTTTGATAATGCGGAACAAATCGCCGGGCTGCGTGAAGTAATCTTCATCATCATCCCTAAAATTGTGGGCATAAGCACTGCCATCCAATTCCAAAGAAGGTTCTTGTGCCTCGGGCTGTTCTTGCCATTCCCCAAAACTGTTGGGTTCATAATGTTTGATGCCGCCGTAATTGCCATCTACTCGCATTGCCCCATCTCTATGGTAGGCGTGATACGGACAAGTAGGTTTGTTTACAGGAATTTGATAATGATTTACACCCAGTCTATAACGCTGTGCATCTCCATAAGAAAACAATCTTCCCTGTAGCATTTTATCTGGAGAGAACCCAATTCCTGGAACAATATTCGTCGGGTTGAAGGCGGCTTGCTCTACATCCTGAAAATAGTTTTCCGGATTTCTGTTCAACTCAAATTCACCAACAGGAATGAGTGGGAAGTCTTTTTTAGACCATACTTTAGTCAAGTCGAAAGGGTGGAAGCGGTATGTTTTCGCTTGTTCTTCCGTCATAATTTGAATAAACATTTTCCATTTCGGGAAATCTTTTCTTTCAATAGCGTCAAAAAGGTCTCTTTGGGAGGATTCCCTGTCCATACCAACTACTTTTGCAGCCTCTTCATCAGAAAGGTTTTCGATTCCCTGTTGCGTAACAAAATGGAACTTTACCCAGTGTCTTACATTGTCTTTGTTGATAAAACTATAGGTGTGGCTTCCAAAACCGTGCATATTTCTGTAGCCTTTTGGAATTCCACGATCACTCATTGTTATGGTAACTTGGTGTAAAGCTTCAGGGAGCAGCGTCCAAAAATCCCAGTTGTTATTGGCACTCCTTAAGTTGGTCTTGGGATCGCGTTTTATAGCGTGGTTCAAGTCCGGGAACTTCATAGGGTCGCGAAAGAAAAATACTGGCGTATTATTTCCAACCAGATCCCAGATTCCTTCTTCGGTATAAAACTTAAGCGCAAAACCTCTGACGTCTCTTTCAGCATCCGCAGCGCCTCTTTCTCCGGCAACGATAGAAAACCGGCTAAACATATCCGTCTTTTTTCCTACTTTGTCAAAAATTTTGGCCTTAGTGTATTTCGAAATATCGTGGGTTACAGTAAAAGTGCCGAAAGCACCTGAGCCCTTTGCGTGCATTCTTCTTTCTGGAATTACCTCTCGGTCAAAGTTTGCCATTTTTTCAAGAAACCAGGCATCCTGCATCAACATAGGTCCACGTGGTCCCGCTGTTTGTACGTTTTGATTATCCGAAACAGGTGCTCCGGTCTGTCTTGTGAGTTTTGATTTTTTCTCCTCCATTACTTTTCGTTTTTAAAATTATTTATTCAGCGAATGAAGATACAATATTTCCTTTAAATACGAAAGGACTTATATCAGTATTAAGCAGCAGTAAAGCCGCCATCAACCATTAGGCTTGTTCCTAGTAGTGAAGGCGATTTCATCACTCGAGATAAAAAGAACGGTATTGGCTGCTTCTATTGCCTTACCTAAATGCCCAACTGGATGAAACTATTGTTTTGCAAATTGCAAGTGAACCACGATGCTTACATCTTTTCCAACTCCAGCAGCGGTTGGGTCATAATTAATATTTTTTTCAATTAGCCACAATGGTTTTGGATATGAAAAGTAGGCGATTTCGAAGCACGAAACTTTCGGTTAAGCACAAACTTTGATACGAGCCACAAGCCTTGATTTTACTACTATTTCGCCTATTTTTTATATACATTGTTGAACTAATCCGCCCCAAAAGGCGGCAGCTTAGTATTAGTTAAAAATAGCATATCTTACTCAGATAATCATAAAAATTCAAAAAATGTTTAAAAAAAATCAATAACCATAGTAGAAAAAG
>JAQVGD010000121.1 GCA_028696945.1 Lutibacter sp. | reverse complement strand
ATTTCCCATGGCGCGTGTGGATTATGGCATTCAATGCAATTTTGTTTTTCATAATGCTCTTTAAAATCTAATTGCGGCACACCTTTTTCTAAACGGCCTGCATTAATGGCATGACATTGTGCACAAAATTTGATTGTCCCTTTAACTATAGGAGGATTCACTTCACAATCTGTATTAGCATCTATTTTAGGATAATGACAACTTTCACAGCGAACGCCATCATGTAGGTCTAGTGCTTTTATGTCATAAACATCTTGATGACATTCAGTGCATTTTGCTTCACCTTTAAAATAAGGTGTTCTCATTTTGTTATCATTTAGGGAATTAGCTCTATAATGTTCATATTCTCCAAATGAATCAGGCGTTAGAGAGCGTTGTATTAAAATAAAAATACTAACAAATACAACAAATGAGAAAAATAAACGAAAAATTAATTTTGACATAGATTTAATTTTAATTTAAATTTAATTCAATTTTCTGTAACTTATACTACATTAGAGCCCATAATGGTTAATATATAATAAGTCTTAATAAATATTATTGTGAATTCTTCAATGTTTATTACGAAAAATGTTTATAAACTAATGATTTGAGTCAATTCTTTTTTTAGTAATTTTGGAAGTGTAATTTTCGGAATTTTAAGTCATTAAACACATTAATTAAAATCCTTGCAATGAAATTTGAATATATTTTCTTTTTTTTAGGGTCTTTATTATTTTGCGCTTGCTCAAATAACGCAAACAATTTTGAATTTGTAAAAAAGACAACGGGAAGATACTTATACAATTCAGATGAAGTGATTCGTATTTATTTTGAAGAAAACGACCTGTACTTAGCATGGCGTGGTGCAAAAAAAATCAAACCATTAAAAGTGAATGATGACACATTTTTTGTTAAGGAAATGAATGAAAAAATCCGATTTTTAACAAATCCAGCAAACCAAAAACAATATATTGTGCTTGTTCCAAAAGAAGACAATAAACCTATTGTGTATAATTTTATAAAACTGGAAGAAGATGAAAAAGTGCCAAGTGAATACTTGGCAAAAAAGGAATTTGATAAAGCCCTTGAAGGTTATTTAGCCATAAAAGAAAAAGATTCTTTGGATAGTTCAATTAATGAAAATTATTTAAATTCGTTTGGATATAAGGTATTAAGAGATAAGGATTTTGAGATTGCGAAGGCGATTTTCAAAATAAATGTCGCATTATATCCAAAGAGTTCTAATGTGTATGACAGCTTAGCGGAAGCTTATTTGAAAAGTGGAGATACAGTTCAGTCCATTGAAAATTACAAAAAGTCCTTAACGTTTGATTCTGGAAATATCAGAGCAAAGCAACAAATAAAAAAGTTGGAGAAAAAGGAATAAGTGCCTTCAAAAATATAGATATCCAAATAAAATTGTATATTTCAACATTACATACTTATAAAAATTTGTGGTATTAATTTTTTTAAATTTTAGTGAAAAAGGTATAATATGAAAACTATAAATCAATGGTTTGATGAATATGCTGTAAACCATCAAAATAAAACAAATCAAACAATTCATTTTATAAGTGTACCTGCCATATTTTTTAGCATTGTTGGCATGTTAATGAGTATTCCATCAATCATTATTTCAGATAATTTAAACATCAACAATCCGTTTTTAGAAAATTGGGCAATGCCAGTTTTAATATTATTGCTTATTTTTTACATAGGATTGTCATTTTCAATTTTTGTAAGAATGTTGACTTTTTCAATAGTATGCCTTATGGGTAATTATTTTTTATCATTGGTAAGTCCATTGATTTACAGTTCATTAGTCATTTTTGTAGTCGCATGGATTGGACAATTTTACGGACATAAACTAGAAGGCAAAAAATCTCTTTTTTTAAAGGATTTACAATTTTTACTGATTGGGCCTGCGTGGGTATTTAAAAAAAAATCAAAAAAATAGTAAAATTTCATTATGAAGAAGATATTACAGCTATTGTTAATTTTCTTTTTTAATTTTTTATATTCTCAAGAGATGGAATATGAAATTTTAAATACTTCTATAAATTCTAAATTCGCTGAATTGGGTGTCACTTATTCCAGCAATAATTCTGTGATATTTGCATCTTCTAAAAAGGATGATATTGGAAGACGAACAAACAATCGCCAGCTTTCACTGGAGTTGTATCATGGTTTGATAGCTGAGAATGGTGATATTATTCAAACTGATAGGTTCTCTAAAGAGATAAATAATAAGTTTTTTGAATCCGATATTTCTTTTACACCCGATTTTAAAACCATTTATTTTACCTGGAACAATTTTTATAGTGCACTAAAATCCAAAGATTCGGCAAAATGGAAAACATTATACATGTTTAAAGGGTCAATTAATGAGAATTTTGAAATTTCCAATGTAACACCAATGCCTTTTAACAGTAAAGAATATTCTGTTCGAAGTCCGGCAGTAAGTAAAGATGGGAAAAAACTTTATTTTGTTTCGGACATGCCTGGTGGGTTTGGCGAAACTGATATTTATGTTGTGAATATTATCAATGGAACAAATTTTAGCAGCCCAAAAAATTTAGGCCCAGCCGTTAATACAAAACACGCCGAATTATTTCCTTATATTGATGAAAACAACACACTTTATTTTTCTTCAAACGGTCACAAAGGCAAGGGAGGATTAGATATTTTTAAAAGCGAATATATTGAAGGAAATTTTCAACAAGCTAAAAATTTACCGTCTCCTATTAACAGTAAATATGATGATTTTGCCTTTGTAATAAACATTGTCTCAAATTCGGGTTATTTTACTTCAAATCGCAGTGGAGGCAAAGGCGATGTTGATATTTACGCGTTTAAAGAAAAGGGGCCAATATGCACACAAAGCATTACTATTTTTACTGTAGATGAATCTAACGAAAATCCTTTGGAAAATGTTATTGTTTCCTTGTTTCAAAATAATCGTTTGGTTGAAAAGCAAACCATTACCCGAAATTCAAACTATAAATTTAATGTTGAATGCAACAAAACTTATAAAATTGTCGCCGAAAAGGAAAACTTTGAAACTGCAGAATTTGCGTTGACAACCGATAACAAATCCGATTTTGAAACTTCAAAAATATTGAGATTAATACCGTTAGAATGTGTTCAACTATTGAGTGGAATTGTTGTGGACAACGAAACCAATTTGCCACTACCAAATGCTATTGTCCATATTTATAAAGGGAAAGAATTATTAGCAAAAACTAGTTTAGATGACAATGCAACTTTTAATTATGAATTGGAATGTGATATGCCGTATAAATTATCAGTTTCTTTAAAGAATTATCACAATTTAGTGTTACAAGTAAAAACTACAGACAAAACTAATGAAACTTTAAATGTAAAATTGGAAATGGAATCTTCCGTTGAGTTTGTTGAAGTTCGTGAACAAAAAATGATTAAAACAAAAACCATTAATTTTGATCTGAATCAAACGGATATTGGGTTAGATGCCGCCATTGAACTGAATAAAGTGATGGCTATTTTAAAGAAATATCCAAAACTTAAAATTGAAATAAAATCGCATACTGACAGCAGGGCTCCTTCCGACTATAATTTGAAACTAACAAATGACAGAGCTAAAAAAGTAATTGAATATATCGTGGCAAACGGCATTGACAAAAGCCGAGTTTCTGGAAGGGGATATGGAGAAACCCAATTGCTAAACAACTGCGCTAAAGGAGTTAAATGTACTGAAGCAGAACATCAAATGAACAGAAGAACTGAATTTATTATTACCGATGAATAATTATGACAAAGCCAGAAACTACTTTTGAGGATTTCAATAAAGTTGACATAAGGATAGGAACTATTATTGAGGTGAATGATTTTTCAAAAGCTAAAAAACCAGCGTATCAGCTAACAGTTGATTTTGGAGATTTGGGGATTAAAAAATCGAGTGCCCAAATAACACAATTATACACTAAAGAAGCTTTATTGAATAAGCAGGTATTGGCCATTGTCAATTTTAAAAAAAAGCAAATCGCCAATTTTGTAAGTGAATGTTTAATATTAGGAGTTTCAAATACTAAAAATGAAATTGTTTTGCTACAAGCATCAAAACCAGCTGTTAAAAAAGGAGAGCAAGTGAGTTAATTTTATCCTTTTTTCACAAAAAAAACGAGTACAAATTCAATGGAATCTGTACCCGTTTTTATATATAAGATGAATTAAAATTACATATTTTTAAGTTCGCTAACCAATTCAGTTAAAGCACTTTTGGCATCACCAAAAAGCATAGAAGTTTTTTGGTTGAAGAACAATTCATTTTCTATACCTGCATATCCAGGGTTCATACTTCGTTTATTTACGATAATATGTTTGGCGTTTTCAACGTCTAAAATAGGCATTCCGTAAATTGGACTTGAAGGATCATTATGGGCTGCAGGATTCACAACATCATTTGCGCCAACAACCAAAACCACATCGGTATTGGGGAATTGCGGATTTATATCGTCCATTTCTATTAACTTATCATAAGAAACATTACTTTCGGCTAAAAGCACATTCATGTGCCCAGGCATACGGCCTGCAACAGGGTGAATGGCATATTTTACATTAACACCTTTTTTAGTCAAAAGTTCTTCAAGCTCATGAATTACGTGCTGGGCTTGGGCAACAGCCAAACCATAACCAGGAACTATCACCACATTGGTTGAGTAATTCATCATTACAGCAGCGTCACTTGCGCTTGTTTTTTTGATGGTTCCACCAGTTTTTCCAACAGTGGCCGTTGCAGCATCGCCACCGCCTCCAAAAGCACCAAATACAACACTTCCCAGTGACCGATTCATTGCTTTACACATAGCGAAAGTTAAAATTAATCCGGCTGAGCCTACTAAAATACCACCAACCAACATCACCATATTTCCATATAAAATCCCAGTTATTGCCGCTGCAATACCAGTTAAGGAGTTCAAAAGGGAAATAACAACTGGCATATCTGCACCGCCAATTGGTGCCACAAATAAATACCCATATATTAAGGACGCAATTAGCAAAATGTAAATTAATACCAAACTGTCAGTATTCATCATTACAATATATGCTCCAAATGCAACAAGTGCTAAAAAGAGTATATTATTAATGAGATTGTAGTTTGGAAGTCGAAGATCTTTCATAGAGCCATTTAATTTTGCCCAAGCCACAATACTTCCTGTAAAAGTAATACTTCCTATGATAATAGCTGATAAAATAGTGGTAACTATTGAAGATGAAGCTTTGTTTACATCATCTATACCCACATTTTTACTGAATTCAATTAATCCGATTAAAAGGGCACTTCCACCCCCAAAACCATTAAATAATGAAACCAATTCAGGCATTTTTGTCATTTTAACTTTCATCGCCAAAAGCCAACCAATAATAGATCCCAATATGATGGCAGCTATTATTAAAATATATATAATTAATGGAACTGTTTGAAATAAAGGCACAGTTTGTGCAATTCCGTCTATAACAACATCTTTTGTTTGTAGAAATAATGTTCCGATAATTGCCAGAACCATACCAGATCCAGAAATTAAATTTCCTCTTTTTGCTGTTTCAGGATGCCCCAACATTTTTAAACCGATAACAAATGTTACGGTTGCAATCAAATAGATAATACTTAATGCTATACTCATTATTTTTTCTTTTTAAACATTTGTAACATTCTGTCAGTCACAGCAAAACCGCCAACCACATTTATAATTCCCAGCACTACGGCAACAAATCCTAAGGCCAAGGCTAAATAATTGGTTGGATCTGATTGGAGCATTACTAAAATTGCGCCAACAATCACAACACCGGAAAGCGCATTTGCACCTGACATTAGCGGTGTGTGCAAAACCGTTGGTACATTTTTGATTAATTCAACCCCAATAAATATGGCCAATATCAGGATATATAATAAGTCGAGATTATTGCTGATAAATTCTATTAATTCATTCATGATTTATTTGATTTTTTAGTTTTTTCTGATTTTTCCTTCGTGTACAATTAAAGTTCCATCGGTAATTTCTTCATCCAATTCCCACTTAAATTGATTATTTTCAGTTAAATGCATCAAGAAATTATACATATTTTTACCATATAATTCACTGGCATTTGTAGAAACACTTACTGGAGCCATGGTAGAACCAATAATTTTTACGCCATGTTTGATTACTGTTTTGTCCATTTCGCTGATTTCAACATTACCGCCTTGTGCGGCAGCCAGGTCGATAATCACAGCACCATTTTTCATTTGTTTTACTTGTTCTTCCGTAATTAATACAGGTGCTTTTCGTCCAGGAACCATTGCGGTGGTAATTACCAAATCCGCTTCAAATAAAGATTTGTTAACAGCTTCTTTTTGTCGGCGTGCATAATCTTCTGAAGCTTCTTTGGCATATCCGCCTTCAGATTCTTCACCAGTATTGTCCACCGAAATAAATTTTGCGCCCAAAGATTCTGCTTGTTCTTTGGTTTCCGTTCTAATGTCTGTAGCCATTACCACAGCTCCCAAACGTTTGGCAGTGGCAATTGCTTGTAAACCTGCAACACCAATTCCGTAAATTAAAACTTTTGAAGGGATAATTGTTCCTGCTGCAGTCATCATTAGCGGAAATATTTTGGTCATTTCATTGGCACCCACAATTACTGCTTTATAGCCAGCCAAATTACTTTGCGAACTTAAAACATCCATATCCTGTGCTCTTGAGATACGTGGCATGGCATCCATGGAGAATGCTGTTGCCCCTGTTGCAGCGATAGCTTCAACAAGTTTCGGATTTGATAAATAATACAACTGACTCATTAAAATTTGACCTTTTTGAACCAATTTTAATTCTTCTTCCGTAAATGGATTGATTTTTATCAGCACATTGGATTCCTTAAAAATAGCCTCCTCTTTTTTAACAAAAGCGCCAACGGCTTCATAGTCCGAATTTTTAAATGACGAAGCAATACCCGCATCTTCTTCAACCAAAACTTCAAACCCTTTTGCAACGAGCAGTTTGGCTATATTGGGTGAAATCGAAACCCGATTTTCTCCTTTCTGTGTTTCTTTTAAAACGCCTATTTTCATATATGTAAGGTTTTATTGTATTTAAAATTATATGGAATGTTTAGTTTGTTCATTTGTAAAATTAATGGAATTATATAAAAAGGAAAACCAGCCAAAAAGCCAGTTTTATACTTGTGAAAGCCAATATTATCAAGCAGGTTGTTAAATTTACCAAAAACCACAACTAAAACACCACTAAAACAATTTGGTGTCGATTGAAATTCCTTCATTATTTCTGCCTTTTTAATATGAGGTGCAAAGGTACTGAAATATTCATTTATATAAATTATTTAAAAAGACATTTTTAGTGAATTTGTATTTTTTTTTGAATTTATTGTGGCAAATGTGTCGAATATTTCTATTTAATGACTCAAATAACTGTTAAAATTATCATTTTTAATATAAAAGATAAAAAAACTATAATAACCTTTTTATCCTTTTCTTTTTTAAATGATACTTGTATTGAATAGTTTTAGGATTGATTATTGAGAATTAAACTACTTAATTGTTAAATTTGCTAAAGAATATAAGACCGATTATTCGATTTTATAGGGTATAAAATAATAGTCAATGCATATTAAAATAACTTTTTTAGGTACAGGAACTTCACAGGGAATACCAGTTATTGGTAGCACGCACCCAGTTTGTTTGTCGGATGATTGGCGCGACAAGCGTTTGCGTGTTTCGATCTTGGTGGAATGGGATCATTTTGTTTATGTGGTAGATTGCGGTCCAGATTTCAGGTATCAGATGTTGCGTGCAAATGTTACAAAAATCAATGGTGTTTTATTTACGCATATCCATTCCGATCATACCGCTGGATTAGATGATTTGCGCCCTTTTAACGCCGAGTTTGGGGCTGTGTCAATATATGCAAAAAAAGATGTGTTGTCCAATTTGGCCAGGCGATTTGATTATATTTTTAATGATGAAAACAAATATATTGGAGCACCAAGTGTACAACAAAATGAAATTAAGAACGAACCTTTTATGATTGAAAATTTAAAGGTAATTCCCATTGAAGTTTCTCATGGAGAACTGCAAATTTTTGGGTTTAGATTTCATAATATCGCTTATTTAACTGATGTCAAAACCATTTCTGAAGTAGAAAAATTGAAATTACAAAATTTAGATATTCTAATTATCAATGCACTGAGGATTCAAACACATCCAACGCATTTAAATTTAGACGAAGCGATTGCGCTCAGTCAGGAATTAAAACCGAAAAAAACCTACATTACCCATATCAGCAACCGCTTGGGTTTTCATGCCGAAGTTGAAAAAATGCTTCCTAAAAATATTTTTTTGGCTTATGATGAGCTGGTTGTGGAAGCTTAACAGCTAAAATCAACAGCAATAAAATTATTTTGGAGGGATTGCCAGCCTTTTTGTGGGCATTACCGAAATGATTCGACAATCAATATAGAGGACTAACCGCAAGGAACGCAATGAAAAAAGTTTTTTCTGAACGCTTTGCAAACCTTGCGAAAACCTTAGCATATTTTGCGGTTAAAGGAATAAAAACCGCAATGTACTGAAAAATAGTTACAGGATTTTAGTTTTATTTTTTGGTAATTTTAACAGCAATTTATTCAGAATCGCCAACTTTTATTATTTCAGGACAGCTTCAATTTGTTCAAGATTTTCGGCTGAAAATTCCAAATTATCCAATGCTTTTAGGCTGTCCAATAACTGTTCTGATTTGCTTGCGCCAACCAAAACTGAGGTAATGCGTTGGTCTTTCAACAACCATGCAATTGCCATTTGTGCCAAACTTTGCCCGCGCGCTTTGGCAATTTTATTTAGCTGTTTCACTTTTGAAATCAGCTTTTTATCAATTTGTTCAGTTTTTAAATAACGCCCGTCTTTTACAGCTCTTGAATCTTCTGGAAAACCAGCTAAATATTTATCGGTTAAAATTCCTTGTTGCAGTGGCGAAAAGGCGATGGCGCCAACACCTTCATTTTCCAAAACATCTAAAAGTCCATTTTCAACCCACCTGTCCATCATATTATATCTTGGCTGGTGAATTAAACAAGGCGTTCCCAACTGCTTTAAAATTTTAGCAGCTTTTAAGGTTTCATCTGCGCTGTATTGTGAAATTCCAACATAAAGAGCCTTTCCCTGCCTAACAATATGATCCAAAGCACCCATAGTTTCTTCCATAGGCGTTTCTGGATCTGGTCGGTGATGGTAAAAAATATCGACATAATCAAGTCCCATTCTTTGCAGACTTTGGTCTAAACTGGAAATCAGATATTTTCTGGATCCAAAATTTCCATAAGGTCCAGACCACATATCCCAGCCAGCTTTGGAAGAAATAATCAATTCGTCTCTGTAAGGTTTAAAATCTTTTTTAAAAATAGTGCCAAAATTAGATTCTGCAGCACCGTAAGGCGGACCGTAATTGTTGGCCAAATCGAAATGCGTTATTCCTTTATCAAAAGCGCATTTCAATAAATTACGGGCATTTTCAAAGTTGTCTGTAAATCCGAAATTATGCCATAAACCCAATGAAATTTCAGGGAGCAGCAGACCGCTTTTTCCACAGCGTCTGTAATTCATTTTATCATACCTTGTTTCTTTTGCCTGATAAGTTTTTTTACTGGAGACACCAAATAGTTTGCTCATTTTAGTTTATTTTGAAGGTGTTATTTTTTTTGATGAAATTAATCAAATTTTATCATTTTCAGAAAAAAGATGAACATTTCAAAAGTACAAAAAACTTGGCTTTGGTTGTTTAAATGGCGATTAATTAATGATTATTTTGTGATAGATTTTGTAACCTTACCAGAGGTTTTTGGCTTCAAAATGTTTTACCGGATTAACCAGACAAGAGAAAATAGAATACTATTGCACTAGAAATCAATTGTTTATCACATTTTATTGGTCTCATTCGTTAGTTAAAACTATGCACTTTTAGTGCAAGACTTTCAGTTGCTACCCACTTTTGTATCTTTGAGTTATGAAAGAACAAAGACGAATGGGTCATACTGTTTCTTGGTTG
>JAQVGD010000120.1 GCA_028696945.1 Lutibacter sp. | reverse complement strand
CAGCAAAGAACAAGTCCTGTCCACCAAAAAACTTTCTGAGACTCAGAAAGGCCTTCTGAATAATTTTATTGTTGATGAAATTGAATTTAGTGAGATTGCTTTTAACAATGCCGTCAGACTGAAAAATCCAATCAAAAATGCTGTTTTCACTAGCAAAAATGCAGTTATCGGGATTTTAAATCAGTTTTCGTTAGAGGAATTGCAATTTGAAAATGTGTATTGCGTAGGTAACAAAACCTCGCGATTTTTGGAGGAGAAAAACGTTAAAATAACAGGTAAAGCGAATTCAGCAGAAGAATTGGCAGACGAAATATTGCTGAATAAAGACATTGATGAAGTTTATTTTTTCTGCGGAAACTTACGACGCAACGAATTGCCAGAAATTTTAACCGAAAACAATGTTAAGGTAAATGAGGTTGAAGTTTATACAACCAATTTAAAACCGATAAAAATAAAAAGTACTTATGATGGAATATTATTTTTTAGTCCTTCATCAATAAAAAGTTATTTAACAAAAAATACCGATACTCAAAACGTAGTTTTTTGTATTGGTAACACAACCGCTTCCGAAGCTATTGACGAATTTGAAAATGTATTTGTAGCCGATGAACCCACGGTAGAAAATGTAATAAAATCTGTAAATCAATATTTTGATTATGAATAGAACAAGACGCCTTAGAAAAACTGAAAATATTCGCCGTTTGGTAAGAGAAAATAAATTGACCATTGACGATTTAATTTATCCTTTGTTTATTGAGGAAGGAACAAACATTGAAACCGAAATTGTTTCCATGCCAGGAATCAAGAGATTTTCTTTAGACAGAATTTCAAAAGAACTGGATGAAGTGGTGGCCTTAGATATTCCTGCGGTTTTGCTTTTTGGAATTCCTTCAAAAAAGGATGAAATTGGTTCTGAAACTTGGAATGATCAGGGAATTATGCAAAATGCGATCCGTTTCATCAAAAAAAATTATCCGAGTTTATATGTAATTACTGATGTTTGTTTTTGTGAATACACAAGTCACGGTCACTGTGGCGTAATCCACAATAACGATGTTGATAACGACGCAACATTGCCAAACATTGCCAAACAGGTAATTTCCCACGCAAAAGCGGGAGCCGATATGGTGGCGCCATCGGGTATGATGGATGGTATGATTGTAACCATTAGAGAAGCTTTGGACAATACAGGTTTTTATGATCTTCCAATTATGTCGTATGCAGTAAAATATTCTTCAGCATTTTATGGCCCGTTTAGGGATGCTGCAGATTCTGCACCAACTTTTGGAGACAGAAGAACTTATCAAATGGATTCCGCGAACAGAGACGAAGCATTGCGTGAAGCTACTTTTGACGATATGGAAGGAGCCGATATTTTAATGGTAAAACCGGCGCTATCTTATTTAGATATTATTAGAGATGTAAAAAATAATTTTGACCGTCCGGTTGCCTGTTATAATGTTAGTGGCGAATATGCAATGATTAAAGCAGCCACAGAAAAAGGTTGGATTGATGGCGATCGGGTAATGATGGAAAGTTTACTTTCTATGAAAAGAGCAGGAGCCGATATTATTATAACCTATTTTGCAAAGGACGTTGCCAAATTATTGTTGAAACGTTAATTATATTAAACTACTAAATTAAACTACTAAAAAATGAAACTAGAAAAATCAATAGAATTATATTCAAAAGGCAAAATAAATTTGGTGGGAGCGGTAAACTCTCCTGTCAGGGCATTTAAATCTGTTGGAGGAATTCCTATATTTATTGACAGGGCAAAAGGAAGTAAAATTATAGATGTTGACGGAAACGAATATATCGATATGGTTTTATCTTATGGTCCTATGATTTTAGGACACAGAAACAGCACTGTTGAATCGGCAATTAAAAAGGCCTTAAAAAAAGGAACTACTTTTGGTGCTTCAACAGCTGGGGAAATAAAACTAGCTAAAATTGTATGCGATGCTTTTCCAGGAATGGATAAAGTTCGTTTTGTAAGCTCGGGTACTGAGGCCGTTTTTAGTGCCATACGTTTGGCTAGGGCTTTTACGGGGAAAAATAAAATCATAAAATTTGCTGGCTGTTATCATGGGCATACTGACGCTATGTTGGTTGCTGCCGGATCTGGTTTGGCAACGTTAAGCATTCCCGGAAGTAAAGGAGTTCCGCCTGAAGCCGTGGCAAATACATTAATTGCGGAATACAATAATATTGACAGTGTTGAGCAACATTTGGCCAAACACAATGATATTGCTGCAGTAATTATAGAGCCAATAGCTGGTAATATGGGAGTTGTAAATCCGACCCAAGAATTTATAGAAGAATTAAGAGATTTAACCAAAGCAAGCGGTGTTCTTTTAATTATAGATGAAGTGATGACGGGATTTCGTTCAAAATTTGGTGGTGCTCAAGAATTGCTGGGTGTTGAAGCGGATATTACTTGTTTGGGAAAAGTTGTGGGCGGCGGTTTCCCTGTTGGAGCTTATGGTGCTAGAAATGAAATAATGGAAATGATATCACCTCTTGGAGATGTTTATCAAGCAGGAACATTATCGGGTAATCCAATTGCCATGGCTTGCGGTATTGCAACGCTAAAAGAATTGCAAAAACAAAATCCGTATGAGGACTTTGAAAAAACAGCCTCTTTTTTAGAGAAGGCTTTATTGAATGCTGCTGAAGAAAATGGGGTTGATTTGCAAGTAAACAGATTTGGCTCTATGATTAGCGCATTTTTTACAAAAACTAAAGTTGTTGATTTTAAAACCGCGCATACCAGTGATACCACTAAGTTTAAAACATTCTTTTGGAAAATGATGGAAAACGGCGTGTTTTTACCGCCTTCTCAATTTGAAGCTTGGTTTTTAGGAACAGCTATGAGCAAAAGAGATATTTATAAAATAAAAAAAGCAATTGATATTGCGATAAAAGCGGTGGCAAAGAAAAGCTAAAAAGTCAAATAGCCCCGAAGGAGGAATTAAAAATTAAGAGTGAATAATTAAAAATTAAAAAAGTGATGTAGGTGCAACTTGTGAATCGCCCATGATTATGTGAATGATTCCCTTGTATTATTGAAAACTAACTTGCGTTAGCGACAGAAGCGGCATCCTTTTTTGAAATGAAATGGAGAAAAAGATATAGCGGATGGCGCGGCCTGAAAGGAACGCCCAAAAATCCAACAATCTAAGATACTAAAATACCAAAAAAAAAATGATTAAAAACGATTTATATTTAAGAGCCTTAAAAGGAGAAATAGTTGATCGTCCGCCAGTTTGGATGATGCGTCAGGCAGGGCGATTTTTACCTGAATTTAGAGAAATTCGCGATAAATACGATTTTTTCACACGTTGCAGAACTCCTGAATTGGCGTCTGAAATTACCGTGCAACCATATCGCAGATTTGGAATGGATGCCGCAATTATATTTTCGGATATTTTAGTGATTCCGCAGGCCATGAACATTGAAGTGGAAATGAGAGAAGGAACTGGCCCTTGGTTGCCCAACCCAATTCGTACCCAAAAAGATGTTGATGCGGTAATTGTGCCAGATGTTACTGTTGAATTAAAGTATGTTATGGATGCCATTAAAATGACGAAACAAATGCTAAATAACGAAGTTCCGTTGATTGGTTTTGCTGGTTCTCCTTGGACAATTTTATGTTATTGCGTGCAAGGACAGGGTTCTAAAACTTATGATATTGCCAAAGAGTTTTGTTTTACACAACCAATTGCGGCACATACTTTACTGCAAAAAATTACCGATACCACCATCGCTTATTTAAAAGAAAAAGTTAAAGCAGGCGTTGATGCGGTTCAGATTTTTGATTCTTGGGGAGGAATGCTTTCTCCGGTTGATTACCAGGAATTTTCATGGAAATACATCAATCAAATTATTGAGGCATTAAAAGATGATGCTCCTGTAATTGCTTTTGGAAAAGGTTGCTGGTTTGCGCTGGAAGAAATGACAAAATCTAATGCTTCAGCTTTGGGCGTGGATTGGACAATTACACCGCAAATGGCAAGAAAATTTACTGGAGGCAATATCACTTTACAAGGCAATATGGATCCGTCCCGCTTATTGTCTCCGCCTAAAGAGATTAAAAGAATAGTGACTCAAATGATTGATGGATTTGGAAAAGATAAATATATTGTTAATTTAGGTCATGGAATTTTACCAAATATACCGCTAGATAATGCCAAAGCATTTATTGATGCTGTTAAAGAATACAAAAGCTAGATTTTGCAATTAGTTTCAAAACTTACTGCTAAAATCTAAATACTAAAAACTAAAAAAATGAATTCAACTTTAATTCAAAAATACAATATTCCGGGTCCAAGATACACCAGTTACCCAACCGTTCCTTTTTGGGACAAAGCGGGTATCACCATAGAAGACTGGAAAAAAACAGTGGTAAAATCTTTTAATGAAAGTAATGATAGTGAGGGAATTAGCGTTTATATTCACCTTCCATTTTGTGAAAGTTTGTGTACATTTTGTGCCTGCCATAAAAAGATAACCAAACGCCATGAAGTGGAACAGCCTTATATGGATACCGTTTTAAAAGAATGGGATTTGTATTGTGATTTGTTGGGAAAACGTCCAAAAATTAGGGAAATCCATTTGGGAGGCGGTACACCAACTTTTTTTTCTTCTGAAAATTTAAAGAAATTGATTGATGGAATTTTTAAAAGAGCCGATAAATTTGAGATTTTCGACTTTAGTTTTGAAGGTCATCCCAATTATACTTCTGAAGAGCAACTGCAAACGTTATTCGATTTAGGATTTAAAAGAAATAGCTTTGGTATTCAAGATTATGATCCTATTGTTCAAAAAGCGATTCACAGAATCCAAAGTTTTAAACAAGTAAAAAAAGTGCACGATTTGTCGCGGAAAATTGGTTATGAATCCGTTAGCCACGATTTAATTTTCGGATTGCCTTTTCAAACAGAAGAAAGTATTAGAAATACCATTAAAAATACCATCGAATTAAAACCCGATAGAATTGCTTATTACAGTTATGCCCATGTGCCTTGGATAAAAGGTGTGGGACAAAGAGGTTTTGATGATCACGATTTGCCAAAAGACGATGAAAAACGCCGTTTGTATGAGTTGGGAAAACAGTTGTTTTTTGACAATGGCTATGTTGAAATAGGAATGGATCATTTTGCTTTGCCAAGCGATTCGCTTCATAAGGCTATGAAAGCAAAAAAATTACATCGTAATTTTATGGGCTATACAGCTGGTAAAACAGAACTGATGATTGGGTTGGGAATGTCCTCGATTAGCGATTCTTGGTATGCATTTGCTCAAAACGAAAAGGAAATAGATGATTATACGGATCGCGTTAACAAAGGAGAATTACCAGTTTTTAAAGGGCATTTGTTAACTGAGATGGATTTAATTATTCGCAAGCATATTTTAAATTTGATGTGTAATCTTGAAACAGAATGGGCCAATGAATTATCAGATCAAGTGAAAAATGAAATTGTGGGTCGTTTAAGTGAAATAATTGAAGATGGATTAATTGAAATTTCAAATAACAAGGTTACTGTAAAAGAAGAAGGACGAATGTTCATTCGTAATATTTGTATGGCATTTGATTTAAGGCTGGTAGAGAATCAGCCAGATACGCGAATCTTTTCGATGACGATATAACATAAAAAGGGCTGTCTAGAAAGTATTGGAATCCGTCATTCTGAACTTGCTTCAGAATCTCATCTTACTGATTCTCAATTATTATGAGAACCTGAAATCGAAGATTCACGAATGCATTATGAAATAAATAATGAATTAATGAGTAAACAAGTTCAGGTTGACGAAAAAGTTAAATTTTTAGACAGTTTTTTTTATCTATTATCTTATTGTTTCAAAGTTCTCATATAATTAACAATTAACCATCTGTCTTCATCTGAAGATAACTTTTTATCAAATCCTGGCATATCATCTCTCCCAAAAGTGGTTTTGTAAAATAAGGCTCCATCACTTTGTGCCTGAAATCCTTTAGTTGAAAAATCACCTAAATCACCTTTCATTTCTTTGGCTTTTGTTCCATCGCCATAACCTTCACTTCCGTGGCAAGATTTACAATGTTTGGAATATAGCGATTTTCCAATTGCCAAATCAACTTTTGGATCCGTTGGGTTTTTCATGGTTTGATATTTAGTTGGGATTTTCCAATCTGAAATATTGGTTGTAATTTTGGGTATTTCAACAACTTCTTTTACAGAAGTTTCGGGCTCAACGATTTTTTTTGGTTGCTCGGTAGCCACTACTTTTGTTTCCACTTCAACTTTAATGTCTTCATTAATCTTTGTCTCAGTTGTTTTTTGCGTAACTACTTTTCCAGGCTCTTGTGTGGTAACTTTTGTGACCGTTGTTGTTTTTTCAATTGGGATACTTACATTTTCTTTTGTTAGATCTTCCACAATAACTTCTGGGGCATTAGTCGCAACTGTGTCAATGATTATAGTTTCAGTAACAATGGAATCATTTTGGGTTTCCGTTTTTTCCTGTTTTTCTTTTGGGTCACAACTTTGAAAAAGTAGCACAGTGCCTAAAATTGCGAAAATAAATAGTTTTTTCATTTTATTTCGTTTTATGAATTGATTTGTAATAAGTTATGGATATAACATTACAAAAATAGCTTCAAAGCGTATAACATTTGTTACATAATTTAAAAAGAAACTTACATCATTCATACATTTCGTGACAATGTTTTTTTTAGAGATTATACGATTTCAAAGTTTATGAGATAAAACATTATTAAAGTAATTTAAACGTAAAACAAAAAAGGTTTGGCAAAAGCCAAACCTTTTTAATTCGATAAAATTAATTTGAGAGATAGAATCTAATCAATAAAAATTATTCAGCCATTGTTCTCATAAAATGTACTGTTATCCACATATCTTCTTCACTCATTTTCTTTTCATAGTTAGGCATGTCTTTTCTGCCTATATAGCTTTTATAAAATAAAGCTCCGTCAGATTGGGATTGGAATTCTTTTGATGAAAAATCTCCCAAATCACCTTTCATTTCTTTGGCTTTTGTTCCATCGCCATATCCTTTGTTTCCATGACAAGATTTACAATGTTTTGAATACAAAGATTTTCCTAAAGCAATATTTGCTTTACTGGCTTCAGTTGGATTTTTCATTTTCTCATATTTAGCAGGAACTTTCCATTCTTCTTGTGTTAATTTATTGAATGAAAAAAGTCCAAAACTAACTAGTCCGATAATCATTAAAATTTTAAGTGTTTTCATTATTTTTTGAATTTTTATTTATATTAATTATTTGTATTTAATTTTGATTTTAAAGTGAATATACCCATTTTAGTTGACCGTATAATTTTTTTTAGGTTCCGAACTTAAATTGTCACCCTCTTTCTTTATTTTAAACAAATTTACAATAGTGTAAGTAAAATTCACATAAACACCTAATAGTAGGATGGTTAATACCACATACATCCAAATTGGTGCCGCTTTAGTCCATAACTTATTTTTATCTTGGTTTAATGGTTTGTTAAATGTTCCCCAATGAACAGATTTCTCCTGAATTACATTTCCATATTCATCATTATCGTCAATAATTGAAGCGATTGTTAAATTACCTTCTGTATTGCCTGCAAAACTTTGAGTTAAGCTAAAGGTATATTCGCCATCACTAATAGTTCCTTCATCAATGTTCATTTTTGAAAGCATAGCCTTAACATAAGTAGTAATATATACATCATCTACTGGGGTTTTAACGCCCAAACTATCAATTGTAAAAGCTGTAAGTGTTACGGTTTTTACAGAATCTATTTCTGTTAAGTTAAGGTCTAAATGTAAATCCTTAACCATTAAATCCGCTTCTTCTTCACCTAAAGCATCAGTTCCGTCAAAACGGGCTCTTAAATTAATATAACCTTCGCTATCTGTACTGTATTTTTGACTTTCTGGAAGAATTAATTGGGCAATCCCTTCTTTTGAAGTTTTTGAAGATCCCAATAGAATTTCTTCATCGTTCAGGATGTTAAAGAATTTTATTTCAGCTTCATAAACTGGGGGTTGGTCTTTTCTGTCTGTTTTATTTAGGGCGATAAAAGTCACTTCAAGCAAACGAGAATTATCAGCTTGCTTAACTGTTCTGAAACCAAATCGTGTGCGGAAATTACTTAAATCGTTTTCTTGGGCTATACCATTGATATTAACCAATAATGCAACAATTATTGAGATAAAAAAGGTGTGATTATATATATTGCTTTTCATAATTCTTCAAAATTATTATTACTCTGATATTTTTATATTGTCTTTCTTTTTAACTGTTTTAGGTGCAGATCGGCCATCTAAAATATAGTTCATTGGAACAAGTGGAACTATCTTTCCTATTAATGTGAACATTAGTAAGAAGGCTGCAATTCCAGCAATGCTCAGTGTAATTTCAACCCAAGATGCAGAATAGAAAAGGTAATCAATTCTAGTATCTTGAATTGGTACATAAGGTGTTTCTAGCGTAGGAATTACAATTAAATATCTATTAAGCCAAACGCCTACTAAAGCAATTACAGAAGCAATTGTAACCCACTTAATTGTTCTAAATCTTTTGAAGAATAAAATTCCGATTGGTACTAGAATTCCCACATAATTGGCTAATATAAATTCCCAAAAGTATCTTGTAAATAACTTGTCTAATAAATTAGTATCAATTGCTTTATGGCTGAACCATCTTGAAAAATATTCTGTAAAAGTAAAATATCCATAAAGCATTGCTAGAATTAATAAAATAATTCCACCTACTTTAAAGTGCATTTTACGGATATATTTTTCAAGTTTATAATACTTACGTACTAAATACATTGTTATTATAATAAAAGCAGTTCCCGAAAATAATCCGCCAACAATAAAATATGGAGCGAAAATTGTGCTATTCCAACCAGGTTGTAATGTTAAGCTGAAAATCCACGCTAATACAGAATAAGCAACAATTGCAAGTACAATTACCATTGCGGACATTGTTCTTGTTATTTTATGTAATCGATCGCGCTGTGTTTTAGTATCTTGATAACCAATAGCTAAAGTTTTGTACAATTTCTTAACCCATTTCGGTATATTACGTTCTTCACAATGATCTCTTAAAATAGCGAAATCTGGAATAAATGTTAAGTATAAATAAATGAAACAAGCAACTATGTCGGTCAAAATTGCAATGATATCCCAGGTTATTGGAGATTGAATTCTAGGATACATAAATAAATAATGCAACCTATCTAATCTTCCCATACATAACAAAATATAAATAGGTCCAATTAGTAATGATAATACGGTTATAATTTCTACAATTCTTGCAATCGCAGTTTTCCAAGGCGTATGATAAAAGTGTAATATTCCTGAAAAAAATGCTCCTGAATAGCTTATGCAAACTAACAAAATAAAATTCACCTCATAAATACCCCACACCACATTATCTCTCATTCCGGTTACAATCTGTCCTTTGGACATTTGTAAATAAAAAGCATAAAGTCCTACTAAAATTATTGCAATTAAGAAACCCATATATATTTTACTTAACATGGAAGTTGTTTCTAATCTTGGTGCAAATTCTTTAAACAATGCTCTTTTTCTAGATTCTATATTCATTTTTAAAATCTTTAGTGTTAAATTTTACCTTGTTTTTTTAATTCTTGAACATAAGGAACATCTTTATAACGTTCTTTTACTTCTTCGCTTACATCAAATCCATCCTCTAATTCGTACAATTTATCCACTGGAGGTAAATAATATACATTAGGTTTGGTTCCTAAATGTTCTAAATGACGATACCCTCCACGCTTATTAATCAATTCTGAAAAACGAACTGTTTCAGCTCCGTTTGTTACTATATCTTCGTTTCTATCTCCAAAATAAATTACACCTTCAGGGCAAGATTGTGCACAATGTGGTAATAAACCTTGTCTTAACAAATCTGGACAAAAATCGCATTTGGTTACTGTTCCTATAGCTCCAGGAACGCTTGTTTCTGGCGAATAAGGTTGACTTTTGTCATCGAATTTGGCTTTGTGTTCCCAGTTGAATATACGAGCAGAATATGGACAGCTAGTTACACAGAATTTACATCCAATACAACGTTCGTTGTCAATTAATACAATATTATCTTCTCTTTTATAAGTAGCTCCAGTTGGACAAACCGTTACACAAGGTGGTTCATCACAATGCATACAG
>JAQVGD010000119.1 GCA_028696945.1 Lutibacter sp. | reverse complement strand
AACATAATTGGGTTATTTTTGGTGTTGACGAGTTTTCAGCTCATTTCACAAAATAATTTGGTCGAAATCACCGACTTTGGCACCAACAAGGGGAATTTGGAAATGTATGTTTATAAGCCTATAAATAACGATATGCAGGTGCCATTAGTGGTAGTTTTGCACGGCTGCGTTCAAACAGCAAATGAAATTGCAGAACAAAGTGGGTGGAATTCGTTGGCAGATTCAAATAATTTTATGGTTTTGTATCCACAGCAAAAAGTGGAGAATAATTTGAATAGATGTTTTAATTGGTATGAAAATGCAGATATTTCAAAGAATGATGGTGAATCTGACACCATAAGAGAAATGATACAATATGCTATTGAAAATTTTGATATTGATCCGTCAAAAATTTTCGTTTCGGGTATGTCAGCAGGCGGTGCAATGGCCAATGTGCTTATGGCGAATTATCCCGATTTGTTTAATTCGGGGGCTGTTTTATCAGGAATTCCATTTAAAGCAGCAAATGACTTAGCAACTGCTTATGCCGCGATGCAAGGAAAAGTTGAAAAAACTAACGAGGAATGGGTAGCTTCAATAAGCAATAACAATCTGGGTTATAAGGGAAAATATCCAAAAGTCGTAATTTTTCATGGTATTGATGATCCGTTTGTGAATATCAAGAATGCCGAAATAATTGAAATGCAATGGAAAGGAATCCATAAAATAGAAACCGAACCAACTATAGTTCCAGATTTTAATGGAAATAGCGACATTACCAAAACCACCTACTTCAAAAATAATTGTCCGGTTATTGTAAAATACGAAATTAATAATTTAGGCCATGCGATGGCTGTTGATCCAGGTACCGAAAAACAGCAAGGTGGAAATGAGGCTAAATTTGCGGTGGATAAAAACTTCCATACCACTTATTGGGCAGCCGAATTTTTCGGATTGATAAATGATTAGTTTTTGTTTATTATATTTTAAGTTAAAACTTTATAAAAAGTTTTTTTGTCGATTCACGTTCAACCAGTTTCGATTTAACCACTTCTATTTTAACGTCATCAAACTCAATTTTTCCTTCAATTTTATCAATTAATCGTGTTGCGGCAATTTCACCTGTTGTATGGGCAAAACGATTTACGCTGGTAAGTGGTGGTGAGCTGTAACGAGATAAGATACCATTTGTAAGTCCAACTATTGAGATATCTTCTGGAATTCTAACAAATCTTTTATTTAAAACTTGTGTGGTAATTGCGCCAGAAACTTCATCAACGGTAAAAATTCCATCCACAGGATATTTATCGAACATTTTATTGATTTTTTCTTTAAGTCCCTTTTCACTATCCTGCCTTATAATTAGATTTTTAACTGGATTCACATTGTATTTTTCAAGTGCTTTTAAATAGCCTTCAAGACCAAATTTACCAATATTCAAGGCTTCTGATGCTGAAATAAATGCAATATTTTCACAAGATGATTTCATTAAAAATCGGGTAGCTTTATAGGCACTTTTCACTAAATCAGTAACTACTTTATCACAATTTATTTCTTGAGGAACACGGTCATACAACACAATTGGCGTGCCTTCTTCCAAAATATCATGAAAATGGTCGAAATTTCCAAGTTTTAAAGTTTCTTCTGAAATACAGGCAATAAAACCATCAATAGTTCCATTTGAAAGCATTTCCATCGTGTCCACTTCTTTTTTGTAGGATTCATTGGTAATGCAGGTAATGATATTATAGCCTTTTTCTGTTGCTACTTTTTCAATGCCACGAAGCACTCTAGCAAAATAATAATTTAAAATATTTGGGATAATGATACCAATAGTTTTTGTTTTTTTATTTTGCAGACTCAATGCCAATGTGTTGGGTTTGTATTTGTGTAATTTGGCATACTCCTGAATTCTTTTTTTGGTTTCGTCACTAATTTCATAGCTGTCGTTTAATGCTTTTGAAACTGTTGAAATAGAAACCTGCAAAGCCAGAGCAATTTGTTTAATGGTGATTCTTTTATTCATTTTATTGGTAAAATTGTTAATTTTGTCGAAACTTTTTTAATTTCTTCTTCATTCATTTTCATTTTTCTGAATTCGCCTTTGTTATACATTTCAGCTTGGTCTTTATAGTGTTTGCTGAAAGGATTTCCCGATTGCCCTGTTGGTAAAATGCTGATGCTGTTTTCAATATCAGAGAAATCAATGATTCTTCTGGTTGAAGGCCCTGCGTTTACTTTGTATAATCCAGTGTCGTTATAGTCGAAACTATGATTGTTAATCACTTCTCTCGCACCATTTATTGGAAATGGACCCACATTAAAATAGCTTTTTAAGGCAGCCACTTTGCCAAGCGGATGCTCGTGCTCTAAGGTATGAACTTTCTCCCAATTCCAATCTTTTATGTCATTTCCAAGTTGATTTTCTAATAAAGCAACAGCTTCAACCAACGATTTCGACAGGATTTCTTTTCTGGTTTCTGTTTTGTTTTTGGTGGTAATATCATCCCACCAAAGTGAACTGTCCTTTTTAATTTGGTCAGCAATCATTCTTTTTGATAAATGGGTGGCTAAAAACTGATTAAACAAATTTTCTCCCAATTCATCTTCAAAAGTGTTTTTTAAATACAGGTAAATCCATTTGTTATAAATGGTTGGCGCAACTTGGTCAAGGGTATTTGAACCATCCCAAAGTTGAAGGACATCAATGGCTTTCTGTTCGTTTTTTGCGAAAGAATTGTAATCCATGATTTCGGCAAATTCCTTTACCAAATCGGGTGATACTGATGAAGTTACATCGTTAATCATCGCCGACATAGATTCTTTGTTCCAGTTATTTTTTGGTTCCAGTAATTGAACTATGCGTTTGGCTCGATCTTCTGATAAATAATAGCCAGGATACAATATTCCAGCAATGGAATCGGGCTGATTGTTGGCCGAATACACATAATTCCATGGTGGATTTTCTGCCATTGGATTTTCGCTGAAATCCAAATATTCAATAGGGTCATCATAACCAGAAGCACCATTTAAAATAAACTTTGTGTTTACGTTTGGATTGTGTTTGTATAATTTCCCAGATGCCCACCAGGCGACATTTCCTTTTGCATCGCCGTACATAATATTCAATCCGGGAGCGTGAATCATAGAGGCTCCTTTTTTAACATCTTTCATCTCCGTTGCTCTTGAAATGGTGTAAAGTGCATCTAAAACTTCACCATCAAATTGGGTGTAAATCCAGGACATAGCGATGGGTTCAGATTGCGTAATTGCGTCAAGGGCATCGTTCATAATTGGTCCGTGGCGTGAACTTCTAACGGTAATGGTCACATCCTCTGCATCTTTTACTTTTATGGTTTTAGTTGTTGTTATATAAGTTTCAAATCCGTTAGGTGTTTTGTATTTTGTAGAATCTGAAGGGTCATTTTCTTCTTTATAAAAATCAATATCGTCATTTTCGAACATTGTTAATCCGTAAGCATAATTCCTGTTGTGTCCCAACAAAGGAAACGGAACACCCGCCAAATGATAACCGTACATTTCATAATCTGGGGTTACAATGTGCGCTTCGTACCAAATTGCCGGTTGTGAATAGGCAATATGCGGATCGTTTGCAAACGATACTTTTCCTGAGGAAGTTTTTTTAGGGGAAACTACCCAGCTATTGCTGCCAATAAAAGGGGGAATTGGAGATTTTTCCATCACCTCATTTATATTTGCGACCATCGCCGAAAAATCGTCAATAGTTGATTTTGAATTTTTTATAAATGTGGTATTTGGATTGCTATTTATATTCAATTCTTTCAAATAATCATCGCCTAGTTTTTCTTTAATGACGCTTAAAAGCGGATCGGTTTTTTGGGCCATGGCAAAACTAAAAGACATATAGCCCAAAATATTGTAGATATCGTTAAGTTGGTAAGGTTCTTTTTCAATGCCAACCAAAGTAAATTCAATAGGCGTTGAACCGTTTTTGATAAATTGGTTTACGCCGTTTAAATAAGCGGTTGCCAATTTATATACTTCACTATTTGTATCCAATTTTTCAATTGATTTTCTGGAAGCTTCTTCAATGCCCAAACTCACAAAAAATCGATCATTTTTAAGCATATCTTTTCCAAAGATTTCAGACAATTTACCTGGTGCAATTCTTCGCATTAATTCCATTTGCCAAAGCCTGTCTTGTGCATGAACATAACCTAAAGCTGTTGTGGCATCGTATTGATTTTGGGCATAAATATGCGGAATGCCGTAATCATCAAAATATACAGAAGTTTCATTTTCTATATTTGATAAAGTGATATTGCCTGAATAATCAGGTTTTAGGCTATTGAAATACATCCAGCCTCCAATAAAAATTAGAACGATTAGGATTCCAATGACGAGTAATATTTTTTTAAGAATGCGCATTGTTGAAAAATAGTTATTGATTTATCAAATATAATATTTTAATTTATATCGAATATACAAATATAATGGTTTAGTCTCGGTCTTGCCTTATTTTGCTAAAGATTTGTTACTTAGGTATCAATCATTGGGATTTACATGCTAGATTGGTATAAAATATAAATACAAATGGTAGGATCTAAAATGAAGTTTTCTAAAAAGTTGGTTTAACCAAAATGCCCACAAAAAAGAGACAATATTTGTGAAGTGTTGGGTATTTAAAATCAGCGCTTTGCATTTCTTGCGAAAAAAACTTAGCACTTCTTGCGGTTAAAAAATCTATTGATAATAAATTGTTTTTTATTAAAACAGTTTAAAGATACCGTTCCTTGATAATTTTTAAATGATGTATTTGATGTCCAGCAATAATAAAACCCAATGCTCTAACCGTCAAGTCACTTCCATTTGCCGTGCCCGACAATAACAGCATTTCATCAGTAAAACTTTTAAATAAAGAAATACTCGCTCTGCGCGTACAGGTAAATTCTTCCAATAAATTATTAAAATTTCTGTCGTTTCCGTTTGAATTTTCAACATACCAATTTTCATCGAAACCCTGCAATTCCGTAGCGTCATTTCTGGAGAAGCGCAAAGCTCTGTAACTCATAATTCGCTCTGTATCAATGACATGTTGTAAAAGCTCTTTTATTGACCATTTTCCTTCGTTATATCGAAATAGTAATTTTTCTTCCGGTAAATCTTTGATGGTTTTCAATAATTCTTCAGAAGAAGTAGTTAAAATTTCAAATAAATCCACATTTCCCAATGCTGAAATGTACTGTTTATAATGCGGATTGTATTCGTTTTCGTTTAATTGTGATAAGTTCATGATTATGCTGAATTTCTGCTTGCGTTAATATTTCCGAATAGAGAACGAGTTACCATTTTTTCATAGATTTTAATTAAATCTAAGTCGGGATTTTCCTCCTTTTGCAATTCCTGAATTTTGCGTAATGCAAATTGCTGAATGGTTAACAAAGGTAATACAATATTTTCGCGAATGATAATTGAAGCTTTGCCAACTTGGTTGCTTTGCATCAATTCGGTATAATCGGAAAGTTTTAAAATGAGTCTTTTTGAAGTTTGATATTCTGTGTAAATTATTTTCCAAAATTCTCCAAATTCTTCATCTTTCGCCATATATTCGGTAAGTTCAAAAAACGATTTTGTAAGTGACATCATACTGTTTCCAATTAATGTTTTAAAGAAATCCGAATTTTTATAGAACTGTTTCAATTTCTCAAATTCGCCATTGTCTTCGTATTTTTTCAACGCGGTTCCAACACCATAAAATCCGGGAACATTTTGTTTTAACTGGCTCCATGAACCCACAAAAGGAATGGCGCGCAAATCGGCAAAATTTAATTCTTTTGAGCCAGAACGTTTGGTAGGGCGACTTCCAATATTGGTTTTCGCATAATATTTTAAAGTGCTCATGCGTTCCAAATAAGGCATAAACTTGGGATGATTTTTAAAATCTACATAAGCTTGATAGCTTGTCGATGCCAAATCGTCCATAATTTCAATATCATTTTTTGTCATAATATTGTTGGCATTGCTAAACAATTCGTTTGAAATGCCTGCACTCAACAATTGTTCAAGATTGAATTGTGCAGAATCTAATGTGCCAAAATTTGAGCTGATGGTTTGTCCTTGCACGGTTAATTGTATTTCCTCATCTTCAATAGTTGGACCTAAAGAAGCATAAAATTGATGTGTTTTTCCGCCGCCACGTGCTGGAGGTCCGCCACGTCCATCAAAAAATATAACTTTGATACCGTGTTTTCTGGAAATTTCGGTCAGTTTTTCTTTTGCTTTAAAAATAGCCCAGTTTGCCATTAAATAGCCACCATCTTTGGTTCCATCGGAAAAACCAAGCATAATGGTTTGTTTGTTATTTCTGTTTTTAAGATGATTTTTATAAGCGCGGTTGGTGTATAATTTTTCCAAAACACTTGTTGAATTCGTCAAATCATCAACGGTTTCAAAAAGTGGAATAATATCAACATTTATATGATGGTTAAAGCCACACAAATTAAACATGGCAAAGGTTTCCATCATATTTAAAGCCGACTGGTTGTTGCTGATAATATAACGGTTTGCACCACGTTCGCCATTATTCTGCTGAATGGTTTTTATGGCTTGAATAGATCCTAAGGTTTTTACAACCATTTCATCGTCAAAAATAGACAAATCTACACTGTCAGTTACTTTTGATAAAATTTCAATTTGTTGATTTTCTGTAAGTTCTAAATAGTTTTCAGGAAAAATAATCTTTCCTTTTTCTGATAAAGTAGTAACAATTTGAACGAAAACATCATGATGAACTCTGCTGTCCTGACGAATATCCAATGTGGCAAAATGATAACCGAACAGACGAATTTTATTGATAAAATCATCTATCTCCTCCAAATATAAAGATTGGTGTCTGGTGATGAGCACTTCCCTAATTTCCATCAATTTATCCAGAAATTCGTTTAACGGAATCATGGTGTTAACTTCAGTATTCACGCTGTTTTCGAACAAAACAGCTTCCAATGCTGAAATAGATTCTTCAACGCCAGCAAATGTCAATTTTCTTTTTAACAACCTTACATCCCGATAATAATTTTTTAGGATGGATTGTTTTAAACGTTTTGTAACATCCAACGTGATTTCTGTGGTTACAAACGGATTTCCGTCTCTGTCGCCTCCTGGCCAAAAACCAAGGTTAATAATTTCATTGTCAATTGGCTGATTGTCGAAAATATTGCTTTGAATATAATTGTAAACGCTTGAAATTGACTGGTAAAATACATTTTCCAAATACCAAATTAAGCTAACAGCTTCATCAAAAGGTGTTGGTTTTATGTGTTTAAAAAACGGCGTTTTACCCAACTGGGCCAATAGCTGATTTATTTTGAGTAAATCATTTTCCTTAATGGCTTCCGTTAAATCAGTGATAATTCCCAAAACGGCTCCTGGATAAAACTGTGTTGGATGTGCTGTTAAAACCACCCGAACCTTAAAATTTTCCAAATGTTTTTTCAACGCTTCTTTTTTGTTTTCCAGTGCTGCGGTTTCTTTGCTGTTTCGTAAAGTCCCCACGCCATCCATATTGTTTACAATAGGAAACGCAGCATCTTCTACCGCATCAAACAATACCACTTGTCGCTCAATATATTGAATAAAACGAAAAAGCAAATTAATTTTTTCTTTTTCTGAAGGATTTTTATGATAAGTTTTAAAAAAGATTTCTACTATTTCGCTTGGATTTTTTTTATTGGAGAAACCATTTTCGCAAACTTCATGAAAAAGCGGTAGCATCACACCTGTTTTTGTGATGGCATCAAATGGAAGTGTCATAAAAATACTGTTGTAAATACGGTATTTTGCCAATACATTTTCGTTGAATCTGGTAAGTTTTGGTAGTTTGTGCATAGTTTAAAAATTCAAAAGTGAAAATTACAAAAGCTTGGTTAAATGACTGTCCTTAAAATGCTAATTTAACGAAATCGATTTTTATGTGTAGGAATTTATTTTTCCAAGTGGCTGTTATAAACCAACCGCTTTATTTTTCTTTGTGAATCTTTGTGAATTTTCTTTGTGAATCTTTGTGTAATAATTTGAGTATGAATCAACTCCGACAACTCCGATATTCAATTTTCAACAACTTTTTACCCCTACCCTAAAGGGAGAAGTTGCTGAAAATCACTAATCTATAATAATTAAAAAAACTAATTTTTAGCAAAAGTAGCTTTTCAGAGCGTACTCAAATAAGAATAATAAACGAAAAAAAAACCTGAAACCTGAAACCTGAAACTTTTGCACTTCAAACTTCGGTCTTCGGACTTCGGTCCCGATAGCTACCGGGATCTGACTAATGAGTTATTTTAAGAATTTTTGAAGTGGTTTTTGTAACTTTAAATCGGTCGTCCATTCGTTTTCCAACCACCCAAATTATTTCGTTTTTGGAGCAAAGCAGCCAAACATTTTCTTTATCGGTAAGCGATAGTTTTTCATCTTTAAAAAACTTGCTTATTTTCTTTTTACCATTAAGGCCAATAGGAAAAAAGTAATCTCCTTTTTGCCATTTTCTTAGGATTAAAGGGAATTTAATTTTATCAAAATCTATGGAGATGGTGTTTTTATCATCGAAAATCAATTCTTCTAAAACTTTATTCTGATGATTTTTATTATCGAAAAGAATGGTAATAGTTTTAAATTTTAACGTGATTGGGGTGTGTATTTCAGTGGTATTTTCTTCAATTTCATAGCGTTCTATTTCTTCCTGTTGAAGGATTTTGGATAAAATCAATACTTCCCTATCTTTTAACAAACGATGCGTTTTGCTAAAAACCTGTTTTCCGCTTTGGCAGTCCAACAAATCAACAACATCGTTCCATTCCGTAAAGCTGTATTCTTTTAAAATTTCAAACAAATAGATTTTTGGATTGCTCAGTTTTTTTAATTCGGGAATGCTAAAATGCAATTCTTTTTTGTTGATTAGGGTAATTTCTTCTTTAATATTTTGGATTTGGTCTTTTATAATTTGCTGGCTTCCCTTTAAATTTTCTAAAGTGTTGTAAAAAGTCTCCAGCAAATTTGGGTTTAATTCTTTTAAAACAGGAATAATTTTATGTCGAATTTTATTTCTTACATATCTTATGGCAGAATTGGTTCTGTCTTCCCTCCAAGTTATCTTTTTTTTGGTGGCATGAACCAAAATTTCATTACGAGAGAAAATCATAAACGGACGTACAATATTTCCTTGAATTTCTGGGATTCCTATTAATCCATCCAGTCCAGTTCCCCGTGTTAAATTGATAAGGAAAGTTTCTAAAACATCATCTTTTTGATGCCCGGTTATAATGTAATCGATATTGTTTTCTTTGGCGATTTTTTGGAACCAGTTGTAACGCAGATCACGTGCTGCCATTTGGGTTGAAATCCCTTTTTCTGTGGAATAGGCTTCAGTATCGAATTTAATGGAATAGGTTGGAATTTGTAATTTTTTACCCAAATCTTTTACAAAAATTTCATCTTCATCGCTTTCTTTGCCACGCAACGAAAAATTACAGTGCGCCAAGGAAATCGTAAATTTTAACCTGTGAAACAAATGCGTCAAAACAACACTGTCAATACCGCCTGAAACAGCAATAAGCAGATTTTTACCATGTAAAAATGAAAATTTAGCGTTGATATGTTCTTTTAATTCAGTTTTCATAAGTTTGTAAATATAATTATTTAACATTGAACTGGTTTAAACTTTTTTCAATTGGCTACAAAATGTTATTTTTCACTCACTTTTTGTCTTTTTTGAACTCCGTAGCGATGCTATTCAGTTAAAAAAAGCCTTCAATTGAGCAAAAAACTCCTATTTTTCGCTTCAATCAAAAAAGTTTAAACCAGTTCGTTTAATAAAACGTGTTTCATCGCTTTTGCTTTCAACAAACATTCTTCATATTCTTTTTCTGGGTTTGATTGCGCCGTAATAGCACCTCCAACTGAATAGGAAACGTATTTTTTGGCGGCATTGTATAAAATACTTCGTATAATAACATTAAAATCAAAATTGCCATTGGGCATAAAATAACCAACCGCACCTGAGTACAAACCGCGCTTTGTTTCTTCCAATTTCTCAATAATTTTCATAGCCGAAATTTTTGGTGCTCCAGTCATGCTTCCCATCGGAAATGTATTTTTTAAAATATCAACAGGATGGAAATCGGTTTTTACGGTACAAGAAATGGTGGAAATAAGTTGATGTACCTGTTCAAAAGTATAAACTTTGCAAAGTTCCTCAACTTTTACGGAACCTTTAATGGCAAATCGGGAAAAATCGTTGCGCACCAAATCGACAATCATAATATTTTCT
>JAQVGD010000118.1 GCA_028696945.1 Lutibacter sp. | reverse complement strand
TCAAGATTATCTTGAGCATCATAGAAATCCATCTAATAAAGATAGTGATGATAATATTATTTTGGAATAAGAATTTCATTCTTCATAGAAACCTATGGACTTGCAGTCCATAGTGGTTTAGTTTTTTATTTCATTTTAAACGCAATTTAAATTTAACATTTATAATTTTCAGGAACAATCACTAAAGGTATTTTAAGGTTGCTGAGCAATTTTTTTTCTATGCTGCCCATAAATAAATGTTCAAGAAAATGATGTGTGTGGTGACCAATAATAAACAAATCGGGTTTCCAATTTTCAATAGCCTTGTCAATTTCAGAAATAGGCATACCGATAGGTTCTATATCGCTAATTTTTATATCTGGATGTTGGTTTTTAATTTTCCCAACCAATTCCATCGCTCTTTCCTTTTCATATTCTTCAATTTTAACAGGTAAAATGCCTGTGTCAATGTTTCCTATGGAAAACCTGATTACATAAATAATTTCTAATTCGGCATGAATTTCTTTTGCCAATTTAATGGCATAATTTGCGGCATTTATGGCAGAATCACTTCCATCAATTCCCACTAAAATTTTGTGAATCATTTGCATACAGCTATTTATTTTAGAATTAAATTTACTGACTTTTGCATTCATTTGCAAATAAACGAGGAACTTTAAAAAGGAGTAATTTTGGTTTTATGAATAACAAATTTTTATCCAAAAAAACAAACCTCTTTAAAATTGCTTTAAAGAGGTTTTATAATATTTGTTATTAAAAGTTAAGTTTTCTGAAGCTGTTGCAATACGATTACTTTTCAATCATAATGTATTACAAACAGCGACAGAAATTTAAGTGATCAATTAAAGTGAATCAATAAATTTTACCAATTCTTCTTTGGTTTTTCCAAGTTTTACTTGAAGCCTTCCTAACATTTCATCTTTCTGACCTTCTTCATACATAAGGTCATTGTCTGTTAAATCTGCATACTTTTGTTTCAATTTGGCTTTTTGAATATTCCAGTTTCCTTTTGCTTCTGTTTTGTTCATGACATTAGATTTTTAGCCTGTGAATTCATTTTCACACTTCAAAGGTATTCCATTAATTACAGAATGCCTTACACAATTTCAATGATTGTTTATATGATTCACATATTCTAATCGTTAAAAAAGAGGATATTTAGTGCAAATTTATATAGGTATATAATCCATAAAACACAATCAACACAGTAATAACTATTAAATTAATGGAATACGCCAAAATACTTTTGAATGCGGAAACCATACGGGATTCGTCATAAAATCGACGATGTGCTGGGAAAAAATAAAATAACATCCAAAAAATACCAACCGATTTAATGATTAAGTGAATCCACCCTAAAACAGGCCAATCAAATAAAGAAAAAAGCTTGCCAATGAAAAAGAGCAGCAATATCATCAAAAGTAAAAATGAAAAAAAATGAAGGGTAAAAATGCCGTGATCATAAAAATACCATCTTTTTTTATCATGAAAAATCCATAGAAGTAAGGCAAAAATAGGCATATATATGAACAATACCTTGGGTATATTTTGTTCAAATGACTGACCAAATTTTTCGATAATTTCTTCGTTGGTATTCTCTTCTTTTACAGAAAGCCATTTTTTAAGAAACCAGTATTCTGTTTTGCTAACTTTTGCTTTTTCTGTACCATTTTTTTGTATCCAATCTAGCTCTTTAGTGCTTTTGTATCCAAAATTTGTAATTTTTTTCGGATTAATGTTTGTTTCTTTTAATATTTTTTTTAGCGTATCATTGCTTTTCTGGGAGATTAAGCCAATTTTGGTAAGTCCATCAACACTTTTTTCTTCAAAATGCAATGAGTCTAATGTGGGTGCTGCATGTTCCTTCTTTTCTTTATTAGGAACTACATTGATTTTGGTGTTTTCGGAAGGAAATAGTGATAAGAGAAAAAATGTAATAAAACTTGTAAGAATATACAAACGTATGGGCGGTAAAAAAGACAGACGTTTTCCCGAAGTATAGGCAATGGTTACGGCTGCGGGTTTGAAGAGCAGGTAAAAAAGTGTCTTCCAAAGTATATTGTCATAATGTGTTAGGTCTTCAAAGAAATGTGTAAATAAATGATGAAAAGTTACGCGAACCTCTGTATTTTCCTGACCGCAATTAGAGCAATAGCGTTTTTCTACCACATAATTGCAGTTTAGGCAGTTGGTTTGGGATCTTAATCTTTTTTTAGCCATTTCGTAATTTTTAATATAAGAATATTCGCTAAAAGGAAGATTTTACCATCGTAAATTATTTCGGGGCAAATCGACTGATAACTATTTGGTTTCAGCAAATTTTATTATGGTTGCATTAAACTTATCTGTTTCTTCCAAAAACAAACTATGACCACTTTTTTGAAAAGCGATGAGATGTGAATTAGGTATTGCTGCAAGCATCTGTTCTGCCAAATCAAAGGAGCATATTTTGTCCTTTTTACCATGTAAAATCAATGTTGGAATTTTAATTTTCTTCATATCTGGTCTTAAATCTGTATTGCGTAGTGCTATCAAACATTCGGCTGTCGCATAAGAAGAGGCACTTAAACAAATCATATTTAGCCAATTGGCAATACCTTTGTTTAAGGAAGTTTCTGTAGCTGAAAAGATTTTTGCAAAATTATCAAGAAGTGCTGGACGATCTTTATAGTTCAATGCAATTAAATCGTCAACGGCACTTTGAGGCAAATTGTACTTAAAATCATCGCGTTGTGTCCATATTGGTGCTGCCGCTCCCGCCAAAACCAATTTGGAAACATGTTCCCCATAATATTTTGAGACAAAACGAATCGCGATAGCACCACCCATAGAAAACCCAACTAAAACTGCATCTTTTATGTTCAGTTTGCTTAAAACGAGTTTAATATCTGCTGCGTGCACATTATAGTTATAGATGCCATAAGGTTTGCTCGATTTTCCAAAACCCCTTAATGTAATGCCAATTACACGGAAATTTTTATTGATAAAATCGTTGTATTGGTATTCAAACATTTCATCGCTCAATGGCCATCCATGAATTAAAACAATAGGTTTACCTTTGCCTGCATCGGTAATGTGTAGGTTCACATTTGGTGCTACTTCAATATATTCTGCTCTTGCCAAGTCAGATTTTTCGTTTTTAAATAATTTTTCCATTGTTTTTGCTGTGATTAAGTAAATTGAAGAAGCCTAATTTTTATTTTGTGATTTAAGAATGTTCCAATTTGTATTTGGTAAATACCGAGTTAAGTGAATCGTAATAATTGTTTAAATTTTTAAGTGTTATATCTGGATTTTTTTCTGCTGGAATTGACACAGGCATCTCATTCAAATATTCCAATAATTCAGGATATTTGTCTTTAATAATTATAGTAATTTCCATAATTTTTAAATTCAAATCCTTTTCAATGGCATTATAAGCCGCTATTTTATCTATTTTTTGTCCTTCATAAACCGACCTAATTTCCTTATGGATTTTGACCGTTTCTTGATTGATTCCTGTTATTTCTTTTGACTTATTTTTCATTTTCATAATGCTTTATTGTATGAAATTTTACTTTGAGTCTCTTTATTTTATTCATATATCATCTATTGATGCTTCAATCTTTAATTTAATGCATTAAGAAATTTGCTAATTTGATGATTGAATTCATAAGGATTCTCCAAGTTACTTAAATGGCCAGAATGTTCAACAATACTCAATAGGGAATCTTTTATATTACTTTGTATAAAACGTGCTACATCTGGTGGTGTGATTTTATCTTCTTTGCCAACGATTATAAGAACGGGTACTTTTATTTCTGAAAGTTTTCCACAGGTTTCCTTACGATTAGCCAAAGCGTGCAAACTATTATGAAGTGAATTAATAGATGTTTTTACAATCATCTCTCTAACAGCTGGAATTTCTTTTAAATTTCTTTTAAACGATTCATCTGCAAATAAATTTATAATCAAATCATTGGCGAACTTATCCACGCCATTTTTTTGAATACTTTTAATAGCACTCAGCCTTTTTTCCTTTGCTTCTAGCGTATCAGCTTTGCAATTTGTGTCACTTAATATAAGCGCATTAAACCGCTCAGGATGGTTTTCAATTGCATTCATGGCGATATATCCTCCCATGGATAAACCACAAATTATCGTTTTTTCAATATTTAAGGCATCCATAAAACTTAGCAAATCATTTGCAAAAAGGTCAATTGAAAAATCGCTGATTCCCACATCAGAATTTCCATGTCCCCGAATGTCATACGCAATTACTCGATAGTTATTTTTTAAGGCCTTTACTTGGTTATCCCACATAGATTTATTTAAAGGGAAACCATGGATAAAAATGATAATTGGCGATTTTTCCGAGCCTTCATCGTTGTAGCTTACATTGATGTTATTCACTTTTATATTGAGATTGTTACCTGAATTTCTCATAGGATGCTATATTTTATCTTGATTTTATTCGATAATTTAAAGGACGAAGGCGGAAGAAGGGAGTTCGAAATTAAATTCACCCATAAAACTCCGTCTAACATCTTCTGTATCCCTTCTTCTTCCTTCTTCATTTATATTTTACCTGTTTAATTTATTTTTTAAATTGTAAAACAATTTCAACCTTATTTTCAACCTTATTGTCTAAATTCGGTTTGTTAAAGCCAATTTTAAACTTCAATTGGCGGTGTTCAAAGTTGAAAAAATAGGGAATAAATTAACCTGCTGCTGAACCTGAGGTTTGTGTCATCAAGTAATTTTCAACACCCATCTGATTCATTTGTGTGTTTTGTATTTCTGCCCAGTCTGCGTGACCTTCTTCCATGGCCAATATTTTGGTTAACAATTCAGAAGTGATTTGATCTCCAACTTCACGTGCAAGTTTAATGGCATCATTATAGGCGAGAATTGCATTAAGTTCATCATCGCCATCGTTCTTAATGATTTCTGGAACTGTTTTACCAATTTTTATAGAATTAAGTTTAGACACAGTTGGGGAACCATCCAAAAAAATAATTCGTTCAATAAGCCACTCAGCATGGTGCATTTCATCCATTGCTTGTGCGCGGATTGCACTATGAAGTTTTCCGTAACCCCAGTTTTCACACATTTCAGAATGTACCATATATTGATTTATGGCAGTTAGTTCATCGGCCAACAGCGAATTTAATACGGTAATTAATTTTGAGTTTCCTTTCATTTTTATTCTATTTAAGTTTATATTAATTCAAATATTTTGATAGGTAAAGTTCGGTACTTTGAAGAGGAGAGATGTTACATAACTTTTGAAAAATGTTACATAGTTCACACCCTAAAGGCGAAAAATGAGACCCAAAGACTATAAAAAATTAAGATTGTAACTGACTTCTATTCCCAAGTAATTTTATGCGCTTTTAAACTTAGCTGTTTAACCTGAAAACTTATGGTATTTGGGTTTAATTCATAGTTATCAGGGAACCCGAATCTACTTTTTTTGTCACATTAATTGGTCTGCATAATAAAAATTTGCTGGTAATCCGCCGGTATGCCAAAAAAGGATATTTGCTTTAGAAGGGATTTTCTTTTTCTTCAAATAATCCATCATCGCATAAAAAGCGCGTCCGGTATAAACTGGATCTAAAATAATTCCTTCACTTTTTGCCAATTCTTTTATGGCTGCTTTTTCATTTTCGGTAATAACACCGTAACCTGCTTCATTGTATGCATTAATGATTTTTACATCGCTCAAATTATATTCACTTTTAATTTTCAGAAGTTGTTTTCCTTCATTAACAATATGAAGAACCATTTCTTCAAGGCTCATTCCTTGCGTTTCGCTCTTGTCAATTCCAATGGGAATTAATTTCATATTTAAATTGTATAAATCATTTCCCAATGTCAATCCAGCTTGTGTTCCACCAGAACTGGAAGCAAAAAATAAATAGTCGATTTTAAGATTTTGGACAATGAGTTGCGCTTTTAATTCTTTCATGGCATTTACAAATCCGAGTGCTCCAGTAAAATTGGATCCTCCATAGGGAATTACAAAAGGCTTTTTTCCTTCCAATTCCAGTTGTTGTTTTAAGTTTTTTATGTCTTCACCTTTTCTGTTTTCTCCCGTAAAATGAATTTCGACGCCCAATAAATGGGAAAGCAATAAATTGCCGTTATATTTTTTAGGAGCTATTCCGCCAAGCATTAAATGACATTTCAGATTGGCAATGGCGCAAGCAGCTGCGGTTTGTCGGCAATGATTGGATTGTTGTGCGCCAGCTGTGATGATAGTATTACAACCATTATCCAAAGCTTCCTGAATTAAATATTCAAGTTTTCTGGTTTTATTTCCTCCAGAAGCTAGTCCAGTTTGGTCATCGCGCTTGATGAAAATATTATAAGGGGCGTATTTTTTAGAAAGATTTTTTAGTTGATGTAGTGGTGTTGGGAAAAAACCCAAATCAAATTTATGGTTGAGAATCATTTTTATACTTTACTAATGCTTTGAATTAAATTTTGTTTGGAATTACCGTTGAAAATTCTAATATTTAAAACCCTTTACATCGATATTTACTTTTTTAAGTTTCTCTTTTAATGCCTCGTATTCTTTATCTGTAATCACATTTCGCTCTTTTAGAAAGTTCAGGTTTTCTATTTGTTTTTCAACAGGTAAATCTATATCGATAATTGCCTATTTCTCTTTCAGATAAGCGAAGGTTTTTGTTTTTGATGTTTCCAGAAATTTATCCATGGCTTTCTCATTCGGATTTTTATCTTAAAAATTAGTTTTCATAAAACCGCAACCTGTTTTTTATGGTAATTATTTCATTTTCCAGATCATCTATTTTCTGTAATAAATTAAAAACAATATCAATTCCTTCAATATTGAGGCCTAGATCACGGTTTATTCTTATCATTTTTTCAATGTCATTTATTTTATCCTGATCAACATAAAGTAATTGCTCAATAGTGGTAATTTGAATTAGGCCAATCTCGTTTAAATTGCTGAAGAATGACATCTCAACTTGGTAAAGGTCACATAATTTATGAATTGGTATGAAGTTTTCTCTGCTCATGATGGTCTTAATTTAGCAAGTTCCGTAAATAATTGTTTTTCCTTTTCAGTAAGGTTTTTAGGCATTTTTATTTGATAAGTAATGTATAAATCGCCATACACTCCTTCTTTTTTATAAACGGGAAATCCTTTTCCTTTCAATTTAACTTTTGTGCCATTTTGTGTTTCAGGCGCAATTTTTAGCTTTGCTTTTCCATCAAAAGTATCAACCGTTATTTCTCCGCCCAAAACAGCTTTGTATAAATCCAAATCAATTGTTGTGTGTAAATTATCGCCATCCAATTTGAATTTGGTGTTGTTTTCAATGGAAAATGTGATGTTCAAATCTCCTTTCGGACCTCCATTGATGCCTTCGCCGCCATGCCCTTTAATTTTAATGACTTGTCCATTTTTAACACCTGCCGGAATGGTAAGTCGAATATTTTTTCTGTTGATGGTTAATGTTCGTTTATGTGTTTTAAACACCTCTTTTAAGTTGAGGTGTAATTCAGCATTCAGGTCTTGTCCCCTAAATTTTATGCCACCGCTGGTTCTTCCTCCTGAAGATGCACGACCGCCGAACATTGATTCAAAAAAGTCGGAATAATCGCCACCGCCAAAATCGCCAAACGGACTTTGTTGTCCGCCTCCTTGGTATTGCTGTTGTTTTGCTTTTTCAAATTGCTCGGCGTGTTTCCAGTCTTTTCCGTGTTCATCGTATTTTTTCCGATTTTCGGGATCGCTCAAAACTTCGTTGGCCTCATTAATTTCTTTGAATTTCCGTTCGGCTTCCTTATCCGAAGGGTTTAAATCAGGGTGGTATTTTCTGGCCAATTTTCGATAGGCCTTTTTAATATCAGCTGCAGAAGCACTTTTAGCAATGCCCAGTATTTTATAATAATCTATAAATGCCATTTTTTTTGTTTGTGAAAATCTATATAAATTTACGAAATATATGTTGAACTGTTTATTTGTTGAACTGTTTATTTGTTTATGTTTTTGAGTTTAACATATAACAATTAACTTTCCAACTTTATATAAAAAAACAAACTGCCGAATTGTCACTTAAATTATTTGGCGTGATATTCGTTTAAGAAAACACTATGAGTAAAACCAACGTATCCTACAAGTGGGCATTTAATGAATTTATTTGGCCAAGAAAGAAAATTATATTTATTGGGATCATTTTAATCATTGCCAAAAGTTTGGCCGGATTGGTGTTGCCTTATGCCAGTAAAAGTTTAATTGATGAAGTAATTCCGTCGAAGGATATGCAGGCGTTGACAATTTTGTTATTTGTTGTTTGTGTTGCCATTTTAATTCAGGCACTAACGTCCTTTGAGTTAACACGGTTGTTAAGTGTGGAAGCGCAGCATTTAATCTCGGTTTTAAGAGCTAAAGTGCAAAAGAAGTTACTAACGCTGCCTATCAGTTTTTTCGACAATAATAAGTCAGGAGCACTTGTTTCCCGTGTTATGAATGATGTTGAAGGGGTACGTAATTTGGTGGGAACAGGTTTGGTGCAGTTGGTTGGCGGGTCGATTACAGCAGTCATTTCTTTGGTTATTTTAATTAAAATTAATGCTTTAATGACTGTTTTTGTATTGGTGCCTGTTGCTATTTTTGCGATTGTTGCTTTAAAGGCTTTTGGATATATCCGACCTATTTTTAGGGATCGCGGAAAAATTAATGCTGAAGTTACAGGAAGATTGACTGAAACTTTAAATGGTGTTCGGGTAATTAAAGGTTTTAATGCTGAAGAGCAAGAGAATAAAACGTTTGAGGAAGGCGTAGAGCGATTATTTTTGAATGTGAAAAAGAGCTTGACAGCAACGGCATTAATTACGAGTTCTTCCACTTTTTTGCTCGGCCTGGCCTCTGCAGGAATTATGGGAATTGGCGGTTATTTTATTATGAATAACACGATGACCATTGGTGAATTTGTTTCGTTTACCCTGTTTTTGGGCTTTATGATTGCGCCAATTGTGCAAATGAGCAATATTGGCAGCCAGTTAACCGAAGCGATGGCGGGATTGGACCGCACCCAAGAATTGATGGAAATGGCCGAAGAGGACAATCCGGAAACAAGAACTGTGGTGTTGGAAGATATTGTTGGCGATATGGTTTTTGAGGATGTTTCTTTCAGCTATGAAAAAAGCAAGGAAGTTTTGCATCATATTTCATTTAAAGCGCCTTCGGGAAGCGTAACGGCTTTGGTGGGCTCTTCAGGCTCCGGAAAAACAACGATAGCCGGATTGGCTGCGTCCTTTTTAAATCCGACCGAAGGAAAAGTTACCGTTGACGGCATCGACTTGTCCACCGTAAATTTAAGCAGTTTCAGAAGTCATTTGGGCGTGGTGTTGCAGGACGATTTTTTGTATGAAGGCACCATTCGCGAAAATATATTGTTTCCAAGGCCAAATGCTACCGAAGCGCAGTTATTGGAAGCCGTAAAAGGCGCTTATGTAAATGAATTTACAGACAGGTTTGAAGATGGTTTGGATACCGTAATTGGCGAACGTGGCGTTAAATTATCGGGTGGGCAGCGTCAGCGAATTACCATTGCAAGGGCTTTGTTGGCAAATCCCAAAATCATTATTTTAGATGAAGCCACTTCAAATTTGGATACAGAAAGTGAATCTTTTATTCAAAAGAGTTTGCAAATTTTGATGAAAGATAGAACCACTTTTGTGATTGCCCACAGGTTAAGCACCATTCAAAAAGCAGATCAGATTTTGGTAATAGAAAACGGAAATATTGTGGAGCGAGGAAAACACGAAGAACTTATCGCTAAAAAAGGAAGGTATTACGATTTATATACCTACCAAAGCAGGATTTAAGTCCCTTAATTTTTTTATAACAATATAAAAACTAAAAAAGCTTCTCAATTTTTTGAGAAGCTTTTTTAGTATGTAGTAACTTAGGAACTATAGTTTTTTAAAAATTCTTGAAATGGAACAGGTTTTAATTTCCTTGCTTCATAATGTGCTACATACGTTTTGTAATTTTTCAAAGCAAATTCTTTAATAAATGAGGATGGGTTTTTATCATCCTTGTCACGAACTTTCATCTAAAAAAAATTTTGGGTTAATGGTTGATTATTCTTTCGGTATAAACTTAATCAAGATTTATCATAAATCAAAGCGAAAGTTCAATTATAATTGTAATTAAACTGTTGAAATTAAAAAAGATAGCTATTTGTTAATTTGTGGCCTATTTTATTGGTCTCATTCGTTAGTTAAAACTATGCACTTTTAGTGCAAGACTTTCAGTTGCTACCCACTTTTGTATCTTTGAGTTATGAAAGAACAAAGACGAATGGGTCATACTGTTTCTTGGTT
>JAQVGD010000117.1 GCA_028696945.1 Lutibacter sp. | reverse complement strand
ACAACAACACCATTTATAATAGTTGAATTAAAAAAACCTAAGCTAAAAGACGGTAAAGAACAGCTAAAATCATACTGTAATGCAACTGGAGCTCCAATCGGCATTTGGACAAACGGAGATTCAATTTCATTTTATCATAGAAAAGATCCTAATTATTTCGAGGATTTAACAAGTATTCCTAGGGCAGATCAAAAATTATCTGACATTCTCGAAGAACGTTGGACAATTGAAGATCTTATTACAAAAGATAAACTTGTAACTGAAAGAAAATCGCTCAAAGACTTAATTCTTGAAATGGAAGATGAAGTTTTAGCAAATGCCGGAGTTGATGTTTTTGAAGAATTATTTAAACTCATTTTCACAAAGCTGTTTGATGAAATGGAAGGTGGGCGTAATCACAGCCGGTTTCTCGAGTTTAGAAATTATGGAGATACAGAAACTGAGCTAAAAAATAAAATACAGTTTTTATTCGACCGTGCTAAAAAGAAATGGGAGGGTGTTTTTACCGATGATTCAAAAATTATGCTTACTCCTTCACATCTTTCAATTTGCGTATCTTCATTGCAGGATGTGAAATTATTTAATTCAAACCTCGATGTTGTTGACGAAGCTTTTGAGTATTTAATTAATAAGAGTAGCAAAGGTGAAAAAGGGCAGTATTTTACACCTCGCTATGTTATCGATATGTGTGTAAAAATGCTTAATCCAAAGCAAGATGAGTATATGATTGATACTGCTGCAGGAAGTTGTGGATTTCCAGTACATACAATCTTTCATGTTTGGGAACAAATTCTAAAATCGAAAGGCTTAAATAAAAGTCATTTGTTTACTCTGGAAAACAAACCATCAGAGTGTACTGATTATGTACAAGATAAAGTGTTTGCGATTGATTTTGACGAAAAAGCAGTACGTGTTGGCAGAACTTTAAATCTGATTGCGGGTGACGGACAAACTAACGTCCTGCATTTGAATACTCTCGATTATGAAAGATGGGACGAAAAAACTGATGATGAAGATTGGACTGATACTTATAACGAGGGTTGGAAAAAATTGAAGCGATTGAGAGCCGATAAAAGTAGCAATAGAGAATTTCAGTTTGATATTTTAATGGCAAATCCACCATTTGCAGGCGACATTAAAGAGAGCAGAATTTTAGCAAAATACGAGCTTGGAAAAAATGTAATGTTGGAAAAATTAAAGGCCGAAGGAATAAATAAAAATAAAGTTTTAGAATATAAGGATAGAGAACCAACTTTCCCCGAATTTATTGGAGCATCAGGCGAAGCTGTTTTTAAATTACCTGATGGTACATATCGAAAAGTTAAGATTAAGAATGCGGTAAACATGAGCCGCGATATTTTATTTATAGAGCGAAATCTTGATTTCTTAAAGCCAGGAGGCAGAATGGCAATTGTTTTACCGCAGGGTCGTTTTAATAACAGTACAGATAAAAAAATAAGGGAGTTTATTGCAGAACGTTGCAGAATTTTGGCTGTTGTTGGCTTACATGGTAACGTGTTTAAACCTCATACGGGAACGAAAACTTCTGTTTTATTTGTACAAAAATGGGATGATAAGCTATGCCCAAAGAAAGACGATTACCCAATTTTCTTTGCTACTATGCAAGAGCAGAGTAAAGACAATAGTGGCGATAAAATTTATTTACGAAAACGCGATGGCCGCAAACCGATTAATGATGAAAAAGATACAATGTTAGCAGGAAATGAACCTGTGGTTGATTATTATGTAAATAACCCAAAAGAATTAGATGAGTTTTTACTCGATAGCCACGGTCATTTAATTATTAAGCACGATTTATTTAATCATGATGGACTAACAAATGACGGAATAGCCGAAGCATTTGCCGAATTTGCAAAAAAGGAGAATCTCAGTTTTTTTTAAATACCCCTTTCAATGAAGTTAAATATAAGGCTTTGTTGGAAGGGTTGGAGATAAGTGAAATATGGAATAGCGAATTGGAAAGAACAAGTCGCATAGATTCTGAATTCTATTCAAAAGAAAATTTAAAAATTATAGAGACCTTAAGCAAGCATAAATTAGAAGACATAACCCAACTTGTAAATGTTGCTGATGGGAACCACTTGTCAATTAGTGATAATTTTTTAGAAAAAGGAATACCTTATTATCGTGGACAAAATTTACACAATATTTTTATTGAAGATTCGCAGCCAATTTGTATTGATGAAGAAACATTTAATTTACCTGCAATAAAAAGATCTCATTTGAAGCAAGGAGATGTTTTGCTTTCAATTGTTGGCACTATTGGTGGAGTATCTTTAGTGACAACTAATGAAAAAGCTACTTGCAATTGTAAATTAGCTATTTTGAGACCTAGAAAAATAGACAGTTATTTTCTGTTTTTGTTTCTCAGGTCTAAATATGGACAAAATCAAATAAAAAAGTTCACTAGAGGTGCAGTTCAAATGGGGCTGATTTTAGAAGATATGAATCAGATAATGATCCCAGTTTTTTCAAATACTTTTCAGTTGAAAATCAGTGAGCGCGTTCAAGCAGCTAAAAGTTTGTTAAATAACGCAAAGAAAAACTTACACAATGCTGAAAAAGTTTTGTTAGATGCTTTGAATATTAAAGACGATATTTCAAATTCTGAAAGTATAAATATAAAAAACTTCTCAGAATCATTTTTATCAACAGGCCGCTTAGATGCAGAGTATTATCAGAAGAAGTATGAAGATGTAATTGAAAGAATAAAACAATATAAATTCGGTTATAATAGGCTGGAATCCTTTATTAAAGACTATTCAACTGGTTATCCATATAAAAGTGAAAACTATACTAGTGTTGGTATTCCAGTGATTAGGATTAATAACATTACAAATGGGGTACTAAATCTCGAAAATGCGGTTAAGATAGATCATAGTGATATAAACCTTAGTGAAAAGGATATTGCAGTTGAAAATGACTTATTAATTTCGATGTCAGGATCTATTGGGAATTCATGCAAAATTCCTAATGGTATTAAAGCTGTTGTTAATCAGCGTATTATGAGAATCACACCTAAAAATTTTAATGTTGATGTTTTAGCTTTAATTATTAATTCCCACATCGGAAAAACACAGTTAGACAGAATAGGAACAGGTGGCGTACAAACTAATATCTCTGCGACAGATATTAAGCAAATACTAATACCAAATTTACCCAATGATGAACAAGTACATATTTCAAATCTTATTAAGAAAAGTTTTATTTTAAAAAACGAATCAGAGCAACTTTTAAATGCGGCCAAACTTGCAGTTGAGTTGGCGATTGAAGAGGGGGAGGAAAAAGGGTTGGAAATGATTCGTAAGTTGGAATCAATTTAGAAATTAGGCAATTGAAAATTTTACTACTTTTGAATAACGCAGTAACATATAAAAATTTGCTAAATTTCTTAACTGCTCGTAATTGGGTCAGAAAAGAAGTTAAGCAGCGTAATGATGTTTATATTCCACCAGTAGATTTGAATTTTAGCAGCACATATAAAATTTATATTCCAAATAGTATTGACAAACCTGATTTTGAAAACACTGCATTAAAATCGTTGGATATTTTGGCTTCAATTTATTCATCCGATTTAGACGAGTTAATTTCTGTTATTATTGAAGACAGGCAAATTCTGGAATTTCATATTGAAGATGATTCCATAAAAGATGGCAGACCTAGCATTATAAAATTCGACAATCTTTTGGGAAAGGTTAAAGATGTATTACAAGATAATGCCACTTTTGTAATTACAAAAAAACATCATTTTCACGAGAATATCGAAGAGACAGAACGTTATCTGAATTTATGTAATTTTTTTAAAAATACGTCAGGAAGTCTTATCACGAAGATACAGTTACCCAATAATGAGGACATAAAAGAAAGAACAATATTCGATCAACCAATAAAAGGAGCTGATATAAATAAGAGTCTGCTAAATGTTTTTGATTTTGTAAACACAGAATTATTAACTACAAACTTTGTTTATCCAGATGAAGAATTTATTCTTGACAACAAAGAAAGGATAAGCATAAATGTAATAAATAAAATTAAAGATTTTTACAAAGGAACTAGCCTGTCCGATATTGATATTTCTTTAAAAAGCGTTGGAAATCCTTTGACGACAACTATAAAGGAGTTAAACAATGAAAAAATCAATAATTTGACCCAGTTTACTAAAGTTGTTCGTGAAAAACTTAATGAAATTCATGAATATGATGTTTACGGTAAAATTATTCAGTTAGCTTCTAAAGATGTTGAGAGCGATCAAAACACAATAAAAGTAGAGGCAGAAATCAAGAAAGTAAAGTCAACAATTACTGTAAAACTTAGCCCTGCTGATTATCAATCCGCAATTATTGCTCATAGCAAAAATAAAACTGTTACGTTTAATGCAGTTTTGGAAAAAGAAAAAACACAATATAAAGTTGTTGAATTAAGGACTTTTAAGGTGTTGTCATAAAATTTAGTCTAAGTACTCAACACTAAAGTGATTTTTACTTGCTGTATAGTGGTTGATTGGTTGTTCCAATTTAAATAAAATTTAACTTTATTATTTATTAGTTCAAGTTCGACAATTTTATAGACATTATTTTTAACTTTGCAGACAGTTCAAATATTATTATAATGTTTAATATCCGTAGAACAAAAATTTACATAAGAATTCTTTCATATTTAAAGAAACGAAAAGAGAAATCGATTGTTAGAATATTATTAAACAATGCCGAAAGAAGTTTTATTGAAAAAGCACCGGTACCTTTTAGCCTTGTAAATGTAAAGCCAAAAGGGTTTTTAGTTAAAACATCAGGCCTTTATGCATATATTCCATTTACCAATATGCCATGGAAATACCAGTATTCACATATTTGGGATAAAGTTTTTCCATATTTAGAAGGAAAAATATTTTTTGGTACAATTGAGAAATTTGAAAGAGGAAAGCGTTCGACAATAATTTTAAATAGTGTAGAAAATCAGTTTAGGAATTACGAACTTGAAGAAAATAAAAGTTATAAAGCAATTGTAATTGTTAAAACCAATTATGGAGTTTTTGTTGAATTGGGTTATGGTTTAAGGTGGAATTGTGGTTCTATTCTGGGATTAGTACATTGTTCCTCATTTGAGTCTGAAGAAGACTTTTATTTTACAGTGCCAGGAGCGCTTATAGACATTTATTATTATGGTAAAAAGGCTGATGGCAAACTTGTACTGAGTAAAACTCCAAATTTTAAAGAATGGGCTAGTGGAGAGTTAGTTTCTTATGTTGGAAAAGAAGCTCCTGTTACAGTTATCCTTGATGAAAATAACATTCCGAAATACTATTTATTCGGAAAAATTGAGGCAGAACTTCAACTTTATGGAAGTATTTATCAAAAAGGGCAAATTAGCCTTGTTAAAATGATGATAAAAAACTTTATTGACAGAGAAGTTTTGACTTGCACTGTTTTAAGAGTTGACAGTAAAAAAAAGAAAATAAATATTGCTTTTAATAATTGTGAAGAAATTGCCAGAGTACTCGCCCGAAAATCAGATGCTCAAATCGATCTTAGTATAGATCAACATGCAACTGGTTCTGGACATGGAGCAAAAATAGAAACTTTAGTAGATGATGAAATCAGAGATAAACTTAGAATTTTAAATAAATCCATCGTAGTTGAAGTTGTAAAAAAAATCGATAGTTTCGGGCGTGCAAAAAATGCTTTTTTAATTGACAACAAATATTTTGGGCGTATAAATATTGTTTGTAAAAATTATAGAATTACCGAATCAGAAAAGAAAAAAATCAGAAACAATTTACCTGCAGGTTTTTTTATAGAAGCAGACGTTAAAAGTTTTGACAAAAGAAAAATGATGGTTACCTGGACGATTAGTGAAGAAGAATATGTCAAATTATTAAAAGATTAGTGTCAAAACTTGTCTTGTAAATATTCTCATCCCTCCAAAAACGGCGCATACATCATAATCGCATGGTTTTCGGCAAGCAGACTTTCGCGAATTTCACCGTTTTCGCAAGTTTCGATTCTGAAAATTTGATTATGACGGGTATAGCCTCCCCAATTTTGCTGTTTTATGATATGGTTGCGTTCTACGACGCTAAATTCGGATTTGATTTTTTCGGAAGAAAGTAATTCTCCGTTTAAGTATTCATCATCTAACCAAAGTTTTAAGATAAATGAGTTTTGAGTTTCGTTTTTAATTCTAAGGTCGATGTAATTGTACGACAAAGTTGCGCCTGCGCCAAAAGGTACATTTCGATTAACATCCGGAAAAACATCAAAACTGTGACGGTGACGCTCGGTAATTGTTAAAGGACTGTGTGCTGCAATCCAAAACAAAAGATTTCCTAACTGGCAGAGTCCGCCACCTGTACCTTTTTCTATTTTACCTTGTTTTAATATCAATCCTTCGAGATATCCTTTTGCTTTAGTTGGCCGACCAACCTGATGCCAAAAAGAAAATGTTTCGCCGGGCTTTATAATTGTATTATTTAGATGACTGATAGCAATTTTTAAGTTAGTTCGCTTGTTTTCCTGCAAGTACATTTCTACATCTTTTAATGGGCGTAGAATTAATGATTGGTGCGAGAAAACTTGATGTTGTGCAATATTCTCATCTGTTTGTTGAGACCAGTTTGTTTTACTTCGCCTATTGTTAAAACACCGTCGCAGAATGTAGTATTCCCTTGCAAGCTTTTGTCTTATACTACTGCGATTTATGGGCTGAGCAACTCTGGTCATGGAATTGTGAATCTGGCTTTAATTAATGCTAAGATAGACTGTTTTTTTCAATTGAGTTCGTAATCAATAACAAAATCGCTATTTAAATCAAAAATGCATTAGATGATACGTCAGTGTATTACGTCTAATATTTAGAGATTATTTGATAATTTTCATAAGAAATAGATCGTTAAATGTTTTATAACATTTTAATTATATAACTTTATTATGAGATATGAAATTTAAGTTCTATATTTGTTGTTAATATTAAGAAAGAATATTATATGTCATAAAGAAATGAAAATAATGTTTTAAGTGCGTGTAAATAAATAATGCAATATTAAATATTCAAACTTTGTAAACATGAAAATTTGTAAATCTTTTATTTTCGTATTATTAGCTTTTTTTGTTTTTTTCAATTCTTGTAATATCCAGAAAAGAAAATATATGTCTGGATATCATGTTAATAGGATAGGTAGATTCCCTGAAAAAAGAATTGAGAATATTGTTATGTATGAAAACAATTTACTACAACACTATTCTGTAAAAAAAGAAAATTTGGAATTTGAAGATAGTAAGAGTATAAGTTCAAATGAACAAAAAGAAGATTTGAGATTAACAAAAGATGAAACAGTAGTAGTAACAACTACTTCTTCAGCAATTTCAATCAATTATGACAATAGTAATATTGTGAATAATAAAAGTAAGTTAGACCAAACACACAGGGAATTTAATTTTAATTCTTATGCTTTTAAAGCTGTCAAAAGCAAAAGTAAATCTGAGTTGTCCGAAATTTTGGTTATTATTGTTCTTGCGTTGTTTTTATTTGGCACAGTTAAAATGCTGTTTACGATAGGAAAGAAACCATACCAAGAAAAAACTATTGACGAAATAAAACAAATAAGAAGTACAAAAGGATTGCCAGAGGAGTCCTCTATTGAAGATGATGAAATAGCAAGAGAGTTGTTAGATAAGTCTGTCTCAAACTGGGTAACATATACAAAAAGCAATGGAGAAAAATATAGTCTTCCCGAGAAAAACAAACACCTAAAAGAAACGAAATTGATCTTAGCTCAAGTCCAAGAGATGTTACCTACAAATGTTGCTGTTTTAGAAAAGATGAATGAAATAGGATATTCAGCGAACGAAATGGCGTCCAGAAAGTTTTCAGGCTCAGTGCCACTAATCATAGTCTCATTAGCCTCAGTTGTTGTTCTTGCCTTACTAACTGGAGGAGCCTTTTTTACTGCATTATTGGGTTATTGGTGGGTTTTTGCCTCGATAGTCTTTTATGTTTTTGCGAGTAGAGCGCCCAAATATCTAATAGAAAAGAGGTTGAGATTTTTTGACAATAAAAATATTTCGAGTACTTTTATTGCTAGTATGGTTTCGGTATTTACATCAACCCCTTCAACTCAAACTGTTGAGTATACATATTATGATGGACATAAAGAAACTAGAGAAGAATTTAATTTTGCTAAATTGCTGCTTTTCTTTCTACTTGCAATAGTATTTATGTTAATGGGCATGTTTATAATATTTTTTGGTTTAATTAATTTCTTCAGAAACTATTTGTTGTATTTTTAATTACAACTCGACGTTATACCTTTAATCGCAAAATAATTTGCCCACATAAATTAAGATGTTAATTTATAATCGCACAACTTTGTGTGTTAGTCTTCACAGCGTATCAGTTGAGAATATCTTCAATGTGACTATAAAATCAAGTTGTGTGTAATTGTTTTTGTGCATAACGATTTGAATATATTTATGAGATTATATAAAAGATCTTTGAAAGTAAAATGTTTGTAAACCAGAACAGTTTTTATCTCTGTTTGGAGTTTATCAATGTCTCCAAAGTCGTTTTTGGTTTATTTCTTTGCAATTACCAGAGGTGCAAAGATTATGGCAAAAACATTTTCATTTTTTTGTACGCTAGTGGAGGATAATATTAAAACAGTTTCTTACAAACTATTTTAATATAAAACTACCACCCTTTATGGCTCTCGCTTTGCCTTGTATATTAATAATTATGTCAGTGATGAATACTTCGCATCCTGCATCTAATTTTAAAATCTCGGATAAAACATTTTCGGGAATCGTGTTCCCATTGATTTTATGTTCAATGTAATCATCATTGACATTATATGTAACACTTAAACTTAAAATAGTTGCTTTTATTTCGTACGGGAAGTCGTCGCTCACCATTGCATGAAAATTTGGGTTTGATTTCAGCATACCTTTGAAAATCTCTCGATTATCATAAAGTGATATGCCACCAATAAATGGTGTTGGATTTGGAACGTCTATTACTCTATATTGATAAGTTGCGAGGGTAATTGTATCTTTCTCATGAATATTCACAATTTTAAGTTCCACCGATCTGTTGTTTTCTGGTTTAACTGTAAACTGACACTCATTTATTTTAGTGATTTTTGCTCCATTCGAAATAATTTCTATCTCTTGCTTGTCCGAATGATAACCTACAGTTATGGGGTTTTCTAAGGCATTGTAAAAGAAATTATTTTTATCGATTGATATTGTTGTTCCACATTGAGCAAACATCAGTTTTGTTAGAATGATACTCAAACTAAATAAAATTAAGTTTTTCATAGTTTTCATTTTTATAAATATTATTAAACATCAAATTTAGAATTAAATATTTAAAAATCAAAAAAATTCAAAAAAATTAGAAATTATTGTATTAGTAATTCAATGTCATTTAGTTAAGCATTTATAGGTATATGTCCTCTGGACAAAAACGATTTTTGTCAAAGGAATAACTAGCCCGTTAGAGGGCTTTAACGTCAGTAAAAATCAATCAATAGCTAGAATCTCTCCATTGTCCAGCGGACATTAACAGTTTAATAATGGATTATTTGTGAATAATAGATCCATTGTTGAAAGCCTTAACTAAATGACATTGATTAATAATTTTGATTTATTAATGAGATAGGCACTGTAGAAGTATTTTTGACAGAATTTGATCTTATAATCAACGAATGTTTTAAGTGTTTTAAGAATTACTATTTTTGTGGAAAAAGTATGGTTATGTATGATATTTATAAAAGCATAATAATTAGTTTCTACGATGCAATGAGTAATCGGGATTTCGAAAAACTTGCTTCCTTTTTACAGGAAGATGCTGTGTTTGAATTCCCTGGAGCTAAAATCTGTATTGGAGAGAAAAGAGTTTTGCTTTTATTAACCATGCTTACTAGAAAATATACAGTTTTAAACTTTTCAGTTTCTGAATGCATTGTGGAAGACGAATCGGTATGTGCAATCTGGACAAATTCCGGAATAAGCACAGCAGGCGAAGATTACTCAAACAGTGGCGTAACTGTTTTTCGTTTTAGGGATGATAAAATCATTTTTCTTAGCGATTATTTTAAGGACACATCATTTGTAAAGTAATTGGGATTGATGAAAAAAGTTTTTACAATAAATGGTAGCCCTAGGCACAATGGTAACTCTGGAATTTTACTAGATGCTTTTATAAAAGGCTCTGAGCAAAATGATGTTGAGCTTATAAGTTATAACGCTAAAGATTTAAACATATCTGGATGCACTGGCTGTTTAAGATGTAATCTTATCAAACGTTGTTCAATCCGAAACGACGATTGGGAAAAAAT
>JAQVGD010000310.1 GCA_028696945.1 Lutibacter sp. | reverse complement strand
GTCTTTTGTGGAGGACATCACAAATGTGCTTTGCACGTTGCCAACAGAATCTAAAACAGATAATTTATTCTTCAAAAAACTCTGATAACTGTTCATGTCTTTAACAATTATTTTTAATAAATAATCGTAATTTCCAGCTACATGAAAGCATTCCAACACTTCATCAATTTTGTTTATAGAATTTTCAAACCGTGTAATCATCTCCTTTGAATGCACTAATAGTGTTACCTGACAAAAAACTTCAATCTTATAACCCACTTTTTCTTTGTCCAAAACGGCAATATAATTTTTAATCACTCCCGCCTTTTCAAGTCTTTTAATGCGTTCATAAGTGGGTGTTTGTGTCAGCCCAATTTTTAAGGCGATTTCTTTAATGTTCGCTTTTGAATTTTGCTGAAGCAGGTTTAGAATTTTTTTATCCGTTAAATCTAAGTTGACCATCATAATCAGTAATTTTTTCTAAATATAATCAAAATAAAATAAGTGTAAGGGAAAATATTCTTACAATATCAATAATGAAAGTAAAATACACTAAAATTATAAATTATTACAGTTTATTAAGTTGAAGTTTGTTAATTTTATATGATAAATTTTTAAGTTATGAGCAACAAACCAGCAAACAAAATTCAGGATTTACAATATTTTGGAGAATTTGGAGGCGTAAATCCTTCCATTTCAGATTCTGCAACCTATACATTTTTACACGCAAAAACAATGCATGACACTTTTGAAGGTCATGCAGAAGGCTGTTATTTGTATTCTCGCCATTCAAGTCCAAGCAATTTATATTTAAGCAAAGCTTTGGCGGCTATGGAATTTACGGAAACCGCAAATGTGGCGGCATCCGGAATGGGTGCCATCACTTCTGTCTTTTTACAGGTTTGTGGCGCTGGAGATCATATTGTGGCAGGCAGAACAATTTATGGAGGCACTTATGCTTTTCTAAAAAACTTTGCGCCAAAACTCAATATTGCTACTACATTTGTTGATATTACTTCTTTAGAAAAAGTTGAAGCAGCTATAAGTCCAAACACAAAAATGATTTATTGTGAGGCAGAGAGCAACCCACTTTTAGAAATTGCAAACTTACCAGAATTAGCTAAAATCGCTAAAAAACATAATATAAAATTGGTGGTGGATAATACTTTTACGCCATTAATATTTTCAGCAGAAAAATTGGGTGCAGATATAACCATTCACAGTTTAACAAAATTTATAAACGGAACAAATGATACTGTTGGTGGCGTTGTTTGTGGATCAACCGATTTTATAAACAGTTTGAGAAATGTAAATGATGGTGCAGCGATGTTATTGGGTCCGGTGATGGACAGTTTAAGAGCCGCAAGTATTTTGAAAAACTTAAGAACACTGCACATCAGAATGAAAAAACACAGTGAAAACGCATTGTATTTAGCTGAAAATTTTGAAAGAGACGGATTAAAAGTGGTGTATCCCGGTTTAAAAAGCCATAAAGACCATGAACTTTTTAAATCCATGTACAATGAGGAATATGGTTTTGGAGGGATTATGACCATTGATGTAGGCAATGTAGAAAAGGCAAATGAGTTGATGGAGTTGATGCAACATGAAAATTTAGGCTATTTGGCAGTAAGCTTAGGGTTTTATAAAACATTATTTAGTGCGCCAGGAACTAGCACTTCTTCAGAAATCCCACTAGAGGAACAAAAAGAAATGGGGCTTTCAGACGGAATAATTAGAATGTCGGTTGGCTTGGATAACGATATTGATAGAACTTATAGGGCTATGCGAAAATGTATGAAACAAGTTGGTGTTTTGTAAGTCAAAATCAAATATTTGATTAATTTTATTGCTACAATTATTTAAATTGGTAAAAAACCCATTCATTTTTTGAATGGGTTTTTCATCTGTTTAAATTTTATTTTTTATTGATAACAGATGCAGCCTGCCTGCAACAGGATGACCTGACTATCGGTAGGTTCGCTATTAATTATTTCTTTGCCTAACACAATTTGTTGTACTCGTCATTTGCAAAAACTTTCAAATTTACGTATCATTACAAATCTAAAAAATAATCAATGGAAGACAACAACCAAAACTTATCTGAAATAGAAATTCAAGACCAAAAAATTATCGTCAATAAGGAGCTTAATATTTATGAAGCATTGATTCCTGTTGTTATTTTAATGGCAATGCTTGCTTACAATATATTTTTTGCCGGTGGTGAATCCCTGGGTGAATATTCTAATCACTATATTCTATTGATTGGCGGCGTAATTGCGTCCATAGTTGGATTTTTCAACAAAGTTTCTCTAAAAATAATGACTGTTGAAATTTGGGAAAATATAAAAAGCGTTTTTGTGCCAATTATGATTTTATTTTTGGTGGGTGCTTTGGCCGGCACTTGGCTAGTAAGCGGTATTATTCCTGCGATGGTATATTACGGACTTCAAGTATTGAGCCCCGCCATATTTTTGCCGGCATCCGTTGTAATTGCAGCGGTTATTTCAGTTGCTACAGG
>JAQVGD010000309.1 GCA_028696945.1 Lutibacter sp. | reverse complement strand
ATTTATGGCGAACAGCAGCTGTTACCGCTAAAAAATAAAAATTAAACAGATGAACCGAGCAAAACAAATTTTGATATATAAAAAAATAATTTATGGCGAACAGCAGCTGTTACCGCTAAAAAATAAAATGTAAACAGATGAAACGAGCCATAACAAATTTTGATACACAGCAGAATGATTAATGGCGAACAGCAGCTGTACCAACAAAAAAATAAAAATTAAACAGATGAAACGAGCAAAACAAATTTTGATACACAGCAGAATGATTAATGGCGAACAGCAGCTGTTACCGCTAAAAAATAAAATATAAACAGATGAAAGCAAAAAATAAAAAATTACTGAAAACAGCCGGAATTTTGGTTATTGGAATCTTATTGGGATGGCTGTTATTTGGCGGTGGAGAAAAACAAACTGATACTCACAACCATACTGGTGCAGAAGTTGAGCAAATATGGACGTGTTCCATGCATCCACAAATCAGAAGAAACGAACCTGGCCTTTGTCCAATATGTGGAATGGATTTAATTCCGCTAGAAACTCTAAGTGAAAGTGGTGATCCCGATAGTTTTCAAATGAGTGAAAACGCTCTAAAATTGGCCAATATTACCACTATAGTTGTTGGTGCAAGCAATGCCTCCAAAGAAATTAGACTGAACGGAAAAGTTGAAATAGATGAACGAAATGCCAACTCACAATCAACTCATATTCCAGGAAGAATTGAGCAGATTTCCATCAACTTTACGGGAGAGAAAGTTGTGCGCGGACAGACATTGGCTACTGTTTATTCACCTGAATTGGTCACTGCCCAAGAAGAATTGCTGCAAGCGGCAAGCATTAAGGAAAGTCAGCCAGAACTGTTTGAAGCTGCACAAGAAAAATTGCGAAATTGGAAAATAGGACAGGCGCAAATCAATCAGATTCTAGCCAATAAAAAACCCATTCAGCGATTTTCTATCCATGCCGACGTAAACGGTGTGGTTACTAAAAAAATGGTGGATTTGGGCGATTATGTTGAACGTGGAATGCCTATTTATGAAATTTCGGATCTTTCCAAAGTTTGGGTGCTCTTCGATTTATATGAAAGTGAACTCGGATGGATTAAAGTAGGCAATGAAATTGAATATACCGTTAATTCATTGCCAGGAGAAATCTTTAAAGGAAAAATAAGTTTTATTGATCCTTTACTCAATTCACAAACCCGTGTGGCTTCCGCCCGTGTGGAGGTAAACAATAAAGACGGGCGGTTAAAACCCGAAATGTTTGCTTCCGGGATTGTAAAAAATAACGTCGGGAAAGCGGATTCCCAAGAAATCGTAATTCCGAAATCGGCCGTATTGTGGACAGGAAAACGTTCAGTCGTTTATATTAAAGAAGGTTCAGGATTTAAAATGCGTGAAATTACTTTAGGACCATCACTTGGAGATTCTTATATTGTAAAAGACGGTTTGGAAATTGGTGAAGAAATTGTTTCTAATGGCACCTTTACAATAGATGCTGCAGTGCAATTAGCGGGAAAACCGAGTATGATGAGTCCCGAAGGAAATGGTGCTGGCAACCTTATGTCAGGAATGGATATGGGTGGAGACAATAAGAAAAACAAACCCGAAACGAAAATGAGTGATGAAGAAATGAAAAACATGGATGTGCCTGAAACGGAAAATGTTACCGACCATTCCAAAATGGAAAAAAGAATTGCTGTTTCTAAAGACTTTCAAAATCAATTAAAAAAAGCGTTCGACCAATACATTATTTTAAAAGATGATTTAGAGAAAGATGACCATAGTGCAACCCAAAAATCGGCTGAAACATTATTAAATGCAATGACAAAGATTGACATGAAACTGTTAAGCAATCAAGAAGCTCATAATCATTGGATGGTAATTAGTAAAGAGATTAACGCTTCTGCCACTTCTATTTCTAAAACTTCAGCTATCGCAGTTCAAAGAAATCATTTCAAACATTTGTCGGCTCATTTAATAAAAGCCGTAAAATTATTCGGCATCAACCAACAGGTATATGAACAATTTTGCCCGATGGCTGATGATAATAAGGGTGCTTATTGGCTAAGCCTTTCAAAAGATATAAAAAACCCATATTTTGGTGAAGCTATGCCTACCTGTGGAGAAACCAAATCAATTATAAAATGAAACGAGCATTACAAATTTTGATACGCAGAGGAATAATTAATGGCGAACTGCATCTGTACCAATAAAAAATAAAATATAAACAGATGAAACGAGCATAACAAATTTTGATACACAGCAGAATGATTAATGGCGAACTGCATCTGTACCAATAAAAAATAAAATATAAACAGATGAAACGAGCATAACAAATTTTGATACACAGCAGAATGATTAATGGCGAACAGCAGCTGTACCAACAAAAAAATAAAAATTAACAGATGAAACGAGCATAACAAATCTTGATACACAACAGAATGATTAATGGCGAACAGCAGCTGTACCAACAAAAAAATAAAAATTAACAGATGAAACAAGCGTAGAAAATTT
>JAQVGD010000308.1 GCA_028696945.1 Lutibacter sp. | reverse complement strand
AGGTTTTATTGGCTGTAATGGCAGGAATGTATGGCGTTTACCACGGATCAAAAGGCATAAAATATATTGCAACCAACATTCAAAACCTAGCTTCAACCTTAAATAAAGGATTAAAAGATCTCGGTTTAAAACAACTAAACAGCACTTATTTTGATACTTTACTTATTGAAGTATCAAATGCGGCTAAAGTGAAAGAAATTTCAGAAAAAAATAAAATAAATTTTTATTATCCGTCAAAAAAATTAGTGGGTATTTCTGTAAATGAAACAACCAATTTAGCTGACATCAATGAAATACTTGCCATTTTAGCCGAAGCAGAAGGTAAAAAACCAATAATTTTAAATTCAATTTCCAAAAATACAATTCCTTCAAAATTTACAAGAACTTCTTCATTTATGGAAAATGAAGTTTTTGAAAATTACCATTCAGAAACCGAAATGATGCGTTTTATTAAAAGATTGGAAAGAAAGGATATTTCATTAACACATTCTATGATTTCACTGGGCTCTTGCACCATGAAATTAAATGCCGCTTCTGAAATGTTTGCAATAAGTTCTCCAAGTTGGGGAAATATGCATCCATTTGTACCAATAGAACAAGCGGAAGGTTATCAGGAAATGATAAAAGGATTGGAAGAAGCACTTAATGAAATAACAGGTTTTTATGCCACTTCATTGCAACCAAATTCGGGTGCGCAAGGAGAATATGCAGGATTGATGGTAATTAAAGCATATCATGAGTCAAAAGGAAACGGACACAGAAATATTTGTTTAATTCCCGCATCAGCGCATGGCACCAATCCTGCATCGGCGGTAATGGCTGGCTTTAAAGTAATTGTTACCAAAACAAATGAGCAAGGAAATATAGATGTAGATGATTTAAGAGAAAAAGCAGTGTTGTACAAAGACAGTTTGGCTGCCTTAATGGTCACTTATCCTTCCACACACGGTGTTTTTGAAAGTTCAATAAAAGAAATTACAAAGATTATCCACGAAAATGGCGGACAAGTTTATATGGATGGCGCCAATATGAACGCACAAGTTGGCCTGACAAATCCGGCAACCATTGGCGCGGATGTATGCCATTTAAATTTACATAAAACTTTCGCAATTCCTCATGGAGGCGGAGGTCCAGGAGTTGGCCCTATTTGTGTTGCAAAACATATAGCACCGTTTTTGCCTTCGAACCCAATAGTTAAAACTGGTGGCGAACACGGAATTACAGGCGTTTCATCTGCTCCTTGGGGATCGGCTTTGGTTTTGTTGATTTCTTACAGCTATATAAAAATGTTGGGTACAAACGGCTTAAAACAAGCAACCATATATGCTATTTTAAATGCCAATTATATGAAATCAAGATTGGAAAAGCATTTTAAAATTTTATATACTGGAGAAAATGGATTTTCAGCACATGAAATGATTGTTGACTTTAGAGATTATAAAAATTTTGGAGCCGATGTTACGGATATTTCAAAACGATTGATGGATTATGGTTATCACGCACCAACACTTTCCTTTCCTGTTCATGATACATTAATGATTGAACCTACAGAAAGCGAGGGAAAACAAGAATTAGATCGTTTTTGCGACACGCTTATCAACATAAAAAGTGAAATTATGGATAACGATGGCGTTTTAATTCCAATGTTAAAAAACGCGCCACATACTGAAAGTGTGATTACCGCAAATGAATGGAATAATTCTTACACGCGCGAGCAGGCTGCTTTTCCGCTTTCTTACATAAGAGAAAATAAATTCTGGCCAGCTGTGGCTAGGGTTAATGATGCTTACGGCGACAGAAACTTAGTTTGTTCCTGCAATCCTATTGAAGATTATATAGAAGAATAAAAAAATATGATTTTTACAATTAAAAAAGTCTCGAGAAATCTCGAGACTTTTTATTTCTGATAATGTTTATAAAAGCAATAATATTTGTAGTCCCCACAACTGTAGTATATTATTATAATTTTTCTTTTATAATCAATCAGAAAATTTACTTCAAAAATAAATTAAAGACTTTGTCGTCCCCACAACTGAAGTGTCATCTTTAATTATGGTAAATATAACTGTTATACTTCAAAAATATTGTCTAAAATGATTTTTTTTGAATTAATTTTGAATCATAGCTTGCATATAATAAAAAATTATTATGCTTCCTTTTATTTTACGAAAACATTATAGTAAAAAAAATGACGGTTTGTTTAATTACTACACTGCAAAATGGTATTTTTGCAGTTCGACCTTAACTTATATTTTTTATAAATGAATCGAGCATAACAAATTTTGATACACAGAGGAATGATTAATGGCGAACAGCAGCTGTACCAACAAAAAAATAAAAATAAACAGATGAAACGAGCATAACGAATTTTGATACACAGAGGAATGATTAATGGCGAACAGCAGCTGTACCAAATAAAAGTAAAATGTAAACAGATGAAAAATAACATCACAAAATTGTTCAACATAGAATATCCAATAATTCAGGCTGGAATGGTTTGGAATAGTGGTTGGAGATTGGCTTCCGCAGTAAGCAATG
>JAQVGD010000307.1 GCA_028696945.1 Lutibacter sp. | reverse complement strand
CGCTATTTTCTTCCAGTTCGCTTACGTAAGCAGAAGCATCTTCCAAAACTTCTTTCTCCACCAAAGAATCCATACTCGCATTGGCTTTGATAAACGCACTGTCCACGCATTGACGCTTGCCTCTGACCATTCCTTTTTGGACGCACATAGACAAAACTTTTTGAAATAAACTCAAAAATACTTCTTCGCCAAAAAGTTGTCGAGTTCTGGAAATGGTGGAGTGCCAAGGCAACTGTTCATCCAAATCATAGCCCAAAAACAAACGAACGCTCAAACTATCCGAACAATAGCGGAGCAATGCCCTGTCACTGTTGATGTTGTTCAAATAACCAACCAACAATATCTTGAAAAAAACAACCGGGTCAATGCTCTGCTGACCTTCACTTCCGTAGTATTTTTCTGTTGCCTTGTATAGAAAATGCAAATCTAAATATTGATTTACTTTGCGGTAAAAATCTTCCTTGGGAACCAAGCGATCTAAGCTCAGTTCATAAAATAGTTTGGGGGTAAAATCTTTTCGTCCTTGCATACGCTAATTTACAACAAGAAAAACAATTCAAACAATTGAAGAACAATGTTTTAATTATTTTTTTTTTGAAAAACTTATTCTAAACAAGAAATAAAATTATCTTTGGATATTAGTTGCGCAACAAACACATTGCATTGGCAAAATGTCGGGTTAAGGCTAAAATTGAAAGTTTCGGTTTTCTATTCCTCAAAACTATTTTGTTTAATATGTTTTTAAATGTTAATTTAGTGAAAAAATAACGACACAGCGTCCATAAGGAATATATCCGCAATAAATGGATCAGAAGTGTCGGATATACTAATGTTGTGGTTAATATGAACAAACTTCTCATTCTAAAATCAATATAAAAATGGAGACTGATATAATAGTAGTTATAATTGCTTCAATCGCCTCACTCATTGTTGGCATTATTAACATAATTTTTAATACGAAAATATCCGCAAAACAAAATGAGATTGAACTAAAAAAGACTCGAATAGAATTACTTGAAAATCGGAGGCAAAAAATTGAATTGACAAAAAACGAATTATCAAATCGAGTTGTTGATTTGAGCGATATTGCAGAATTTGATATTAATAAACACTTACCTCGATTGATTGATTTTTTTCAAAAGAATTCTAATAGCGTTTTTGCTATTGGGCATTTAATAGATTCTAAATTCGTGAAAAGTTTAAAGTCTCTAAACCAACGTATTAATGAATATGTAATGAGATCTAAGCAAGGTTTGCAAAATGATAAAGAATTAGTCAAAAAAGATATTAACCAAATGACTGAACTTAACAATAAAATCCAGGATGAGTTAGACAACACCCTGATCGAAATAGAACTTCAAATTAATAAATTGCTAAAATAAAATACTAACCACAACAATATATAACCGCAATTACGGCGGATTCGACTGCGTCCGAATCCACACGTAATTGCTAACGTCTGTGCTTAACCGAAAAACCTTGTATATTTATCCGTAACTGCGGTTATACTAAACGTTGTGTGTCATTGAGGAGAACCGCTCCGATTCAAAGCTCATCATGTAAATTAAAAAAAACCTTAGAAATCTTAGTCAGAACGAATTTTGTTTTGTAATTTTGGACTTTATCAGTCTAAAACATTTTTGACCAATGGAAACATTAGGAGATATTTTAAAAACGGCAAGACAAAAAAAGAAACTGATACTTCGGAAAGTTGCAGCAGCGGTTGATATTGATCAGTCGCTGATAAGCAAATTCGAAAAGGACGAGCGGAAGCCTACCCGAGAACAAATCACACGGTTAGCAGAATTTTATGGGATTTCCGAGGCGGAATTGACTATTAATTGGTATTCGGATAAAATTGCAGAAGAACTACGATATGCAGAATTAAGTTCAGAAATTCTTAGAGTAGCAGAGGAAAAAATACAATATTTTAAATCGCAAGAAAATGGAAGATAGAACCTTAAAAGTAGTAGAGCTGTTTGCAGGGGTTGGCGGATTTCGATTAGGGCTAGAAAAGAGTAACTTTAAAGTTATTTGGAGTAATCAATGGGAGCCGTCCACCAAAACGCAACACGCTTCTATGGTATATGAAGCAAGATTTGGAGCAGAAAACCATTCTAATGAAGATATAGCAACAGTGCCAACAAATCAGATTCCAGATTGTGATGTGCTTTGTGGGGGATTTCCTTGTCAAGATTATTCTGTAGCGACAACGTTAAATAACTCTAAAGGATTAAAAGGAAAAAAAGGAGTGCTTTGGTGGTCAATTCATAGAATATTAGAAGAAAAAAAGAATAAACCTAAATATCTATTTTTAGAAAATGTTGATAGATTGCTTAAATCTCCTGCCAATCAAAGGGGGCGAGACTTTGCCGTCATGTTGCAAAGTTTGAATCAACTAGGTTATGCAGTTGAGTGGAGAGTAATCAATGCAGCAGAATATGGAATGCCGCAAAGACGTAAAAGAACGTTCATTTTAGGTTACCATAAGTCTACCGATTTATATGCTAAACTAATTGAAAGTAAACCAATAGAATGG